>NZ_CAWUGC010000011.1:0-40453 GCF_963921665.1 Saezia sanguinis | reverse complement strand
CCGTTTACGCGCTTGCTCCAAAATAGGGCGTATCTTCTCAAACCGCTCACGGCTGATATCACTGGGGTAGGTTTTCCTTTTCATACCCACAGTATGCACTATCTATAAAAAATCGTGAACAGGTTCTCAGAAAAGCCATAATCAACCCTCCGAAACAAGATGCCATGGCCTCATATATCACCGCGTTTTTTTGTCTGTCCATCGGGCTTGAAAGAATGTCAAAGCTGATTTTGGTCGCTGATTACTGGATTAAAAATGGCTCTTACCCCAACAATCGATTCCTCAAAGACACTTATAGTCACGATATCGCTCGGCTGCTGGATGCTTGTGAAAAACTCCCTTCATCTGTCGAGCGTCCTAATTCAGAAATTCATCATGGCATCACAACAACACTTTCCGAGTTCGGAAAAAAAACACGTTATTACAACCTTGACCTGATTTGTGCCTCACCGTCCGGCCAACCCGAACCCATCACAATATGGTGGGAGCGTGTTGCTAAACCCATTCTTGAAAAGCATTATGGAAACCGAAAAAGACAACAGCACGAGAACATTGCCCAACATGTGGCTCAAGGAATGCAACCATCCATAATGGCGCCATTCTTTGCCGAAGACGGATCAGAAATTGACAGTATTGAAACGTTAGAATTTCATTATCTCGAAACACGCGTAGTACAGAAATACAGCAGTTTCTATACTTATCAAATAGTGCGTTGGTTGGCTTACCTGATTGCTGATTACTCCCACAAAGTTAACGACATGCAGGAAATAAATGAATACTTTTGTCTGCTCCAAAATGATGATGATAGCTACATCAAAAGAAGAAAAGCCTGGCTTACGCTTTAACAAACAAATCATGTTTAACTCAAACAGATTGTTCGCATGAAATTCAAATCTCGAAATCTACGCGCCATTGCTGAAATGATCATCGGTAATGCGGAGCACTTCCCATATCGATCAAGTTCTTACATTACGCAGTTTTTTGAAGAATGTGACCTGGATTTTGTACATGATGGATCGACCAGATGGGCGTGGACGGCGACCAAGCTGGCTGAATTATTGGACGAGCCTCAGCCTGCTGCTTATACTTTGCCAGAGCGTTTTGTACATGTTTTACAAATCTTGATGCACAAAGCCGATGCACAAGCCGATGACCCGGAAAGAACGCTGGCGCTCGAAGCGCTCAATAAGCCTC
Organism: Saezia sanguinis; assembly: GCF_963921665.1. Lineage (NCBI taxonomy): Bacteria > Pseudomonadati > Pseudomonadota > Betaproteobacteria > Burkholderiales > Saeziaceae > Saezia > Saezia sanguinis. Next base: position 39,259 of record NZ_CAWUGC010000011.1, on the reverse strand, counting down.
TTAGCCGCGAAGGTTTTGAAGCATTCTATGGCGAAGACAGGTTGCTCTATATCCGTCATATCGGTACTAAAACGCTTTCAAATATAGCCAACCCTCATCGTCCCTTTACACCCAATGAAATCAAGTACCGCGAACTTCTAATCAAGTATCTGGACAAATGCTCGGAAGATGAATTGATCGAAGAAGTGTTGTTGCCGCTGTTTCGTCAGCTAGGTTTTCATCGAATTACTGCTGCTGGACACAAAGATAAATCTCTCGAATACGGAAAAGATGTCTGGATGCGTTTCATGCTGCCTACACAACACGTTCTGTATTTTGGTCTTCAGGCAAAAAAGGGAAAGTTGGATGCGTCAGGAAACACCAAAGGAACAAATGCCAACATTGCTGAGATATATAATCAGGTTTTAATGATGTTGGGACATGAAATATTTGATCCAGAAATTAGTAAAAAAGTATTAATAGATCACGCATTTATTGCTGCTGGCGGAGAGATCACTAAACAGGCAAGAAATTGGCTGGGTGGAAAACTGGACGCTTCACAACGAAGCCAAATCATGTTTATGGATCGAGACGATATTTTGAATCTGTACACTGTCAGTCATCTGCCACTGCCCAAAGGGGCGATTCCCGATCAACCACCTGCTTCCATTGACGATGATCTTCCGTTTTGAGTGGTTATAAAGCACATGCCGATACCGATTTATCGGGCGCAAAAAAAATGGCGCTCAGGGAGAAGCGCCAGTGAAAATAAAGGGAGATTGTTATCTGGTTCTGGTTCTTCGGCCCATTGTCATACTAGCGCACAAGCGCACGTCACGCAAAATACATCTCCGCCCATGATTGGCGCCTCTCAAGAACGTCAAGGCGCGGACAGCTTGTTTTCATCAAACCGATGATCTATTTTATGCGCGATTTCTTTGGCGACACCTTGCCATGCCTGGGCACTAATAAAGGTTTCTGTACCGGCAAACCGCTCCGGCGGCGCGTTGGCGACCATGTGCGCATACTGATCCAGCGCCTGCAACACAAATAATTGCGCCATCGCGCCATATTTGGAAAACTCCATCAATTTAGTGACAAACTCCACGTTGGTCTGACGATGTGGATGATTCATTTTATTCTCCTCAAATCATTTGAGAAGACTTCCCCCAGAAGGGGGTAAGCCCTCCGGGGTTGGTAAAGATCATAAAAAGATACTATTGAAAGAGGTCAGGGCGTTTCTTTTTGCGTCCAGCCCCGACACTTCAACGCATCTTCGGCTTCGTCAAAAGTCCGGTAATACTCATGCGATTCCCTGGAACAAGGGCCACTTTCATCCTCGGTTCCGATGTAGTACCCCGCGTTGGAGCGCATGACCTTCAACGGCAGCTTAAGACCGACATAGGTCAATGCCAGATAACCGTATCGATTCATGATGGATTCTCCTGATGGAGTACACCCACATCCACCACATCCAGACGCCGCAAGTAGTCATCATCGATATCCTGATGGACACAATGAGACTGCTGCGGTTCGCCGTAAAGAATCGACAGCGCCGTATCCATATCCCACAAAGCACCGGGATGGAGCGGCGGCACCGCTGGTACGGGGCTGGGTTCAAACTCGATCACGGGAAACTGCAAAGGCGGCTCTTTGGAAGGAGCTTTCTTCACTTTATCCTTGCTCTCTTTTTTATTCACCACGTTTTGTTCATACCACTGTCGAACAAACGTCCAAGCTCTGGCGATATTGAATCCGTTTTTGGCTTTCTTCAACAGAAATGCCCGGATCAAATATCCGCCGACCACCATCAACGCGCACATGCTGACCCACAGGTCGGAGCGCATGATGATGCTAAAGCCGATAATCAATATAAAGACCTTCACCATCTGATTCAGTTGGATGGAATCGTCCTGTGATTTTTTCTCATCTTTTTTACTCGCTTGCATTGTGTTTCTCCTTCAAAGTAAAAAAAAACGGGAAACACATACCCTGCGGGCACTGTTTCCCGCATGGGTTGAACCAATTAAAGCCGATGGCTTTGTATTAAAGTGCGTCCATTCACGGTTGTGAACGCCTGACCGCCGGATTCTCAGGCTTGGGTGTCGTCGATAAGCCGACGACGGGCTTTGTTGCCGTTCTACGAACGACTGACAATGCTGTGTTCTGGTTGATTGATACCGCGCTTTTGATCCATGATCTCCGCCACCATCATCGCCGCATCCAGCTCACTCACGCCATGCTTTTGCATCAACTGATAACGCTCGTTCTTTTCTTCGGGTTCAGTCATCGCCATGGCAAGATATAAACTCGGCGGTACGGCTCTAAAGAGAACTTCCATCGATTTCGAGAGAATCACGCCCTCGGTAAACTTACCCGTTTCCTTTCGCGCCGAGAGCATCAGCGCTTTCTGCGCATCATTGAGTTCCCGGAACCGGGCAATTTTTTCCACTTCGTCGGGCGGCATCGACAGACAGACCCACCATTCAATCATATTGAGCATCGGCTCCGCCGCCTTGGGCAGATCATCGAGATTTTGCGTCGCCAGCCAAAACCACGCGCCGAGTTTGCGCCACATTTTGGTCACCTTGACGATATACGGGGCCAATAACGGATTTTTGGTAATAACGTGCCCCTCATCGGTGACGTTGATGATCGGTCGCCCTAAAAACTGGTCACGCTCAGCGATGTTGTTCACTGCGTTGATGAGCGAGATATAGGCAATGGAGAGTTGCGCGTTGTAGCCTTCTCTGGCAAAAGTCGCCAGATCGACAATCGTAATGTCCGTTTCCGGCCAGGGTGTGCCCGGACGGTTAAACATCTCGCCGTCAATGCCCTGACAGAACATGTCCATCGCGTCCGCCATTTCCAGCAGCCGGGCGCGCCGCGCTTCCGGCAATGACGCATCGTTGCCTTTTCTGCGCAACGCATCGCGGACATTTTCGGTCAGCACCGGACGCGCCTCTTTCGCGCACAGATTCGCCGCATCCAGAATGCACTGACGAATCAAACTGCGATCTGCCCGTGTCATGCGGGCTTCCTCCTTGTCCTCACCCCCGGTAATCATCAACCGCGCGGTAATTTCCAGTTCACCCAGCACATCGCGCTGTTCATCGTGATCGTGACGGTGATCCACAACGGGACGACCCGTGGCGCTATTCAAGATGACCTGTTCTTCATCGAGCGCATCGACATCCAGCGTTTGCACCTTGCTCGGCGTTTCGATCAGCCGAATTGCGTCGGCAAATGGCGCTAAAGACACACCGGAGCCGGGTGAGAGTTTCACTTTATGGACGCTCAAGCCGTGCCGTTTGGCAAAATCTCCGAACAAGCCAAAGCTGTTGCCTGCTTCCACCACAAACAGGCGTGGCCGGTACATCGCCACCATCTGGTTCAACAGATTATTCAATGTGGCCGATTTGCCCGATCCGGTCGGGCCGAATAAAAACAGGTGCGCGTTCATCTGCCGATCAAGTCGGTTCAATGGATCGAACGTCACCGTACCGCCGCCCCGGTTGAACATCGTGATGCCCGGATGCCCCGTCCCCTGATTTCTGCCCCACACCGGCATGAGATTGGCCGCGTGTTGCGCAAACATGAGTTGCGCGTACCAGCTCCGTTTGTCTTGGTTCGGATCGTAATTGCACGGCAGCCACCTCAGATAGCTGTTGAGCGGCGCCACTTCGTCTTCTTCACGCACCGGCTGCAAGCCCGCGCCCAGCATCACATTACAGAGTTGCAGGTCGCGGGCATTGAGTTCTTCCCGATTTTTACCACGCAGATAAAACGCGATGCTGCCCCGGTACAGTTTGTGCGAACTGCTGATCAGGGTTCTGGCTTCCTGCACATCCTTTCTGGTCTGCTCGGACGCCAGCGTTTCACCGACCGACTTTTTTGCCAGATAATTCAAATGACTTTCCAGCGTATCCTGCGGCGTGATGACCAGCGTCAAACACATCACGGTGTCTTCGGGCATCTGGTCGAATAATGAATTGATCGCGTCGCCCTTACTCGTTTCCCCGGTGATGTGGCCGATGGCCGGTGGCGTGCGCAGCCGGTCCAGCACAATTACCCGATGCGCAGCATCGTTGAAATACCAGAGTCCGTCCCTGACATCCGACCTTGGTTCACTAAAAAACAAGCGTTGCGCGAAGTCGGTGCCACTGGCAAGCTCGGTTTCTCCCGCTTCCGTTTCTTCCGGGTAAGCGGCCAGCCGATAAAAACGTTCCCTGTCTTCCGGCGTGTCGCCCAGAAATGTCGGGTACGGATTGAACCAGCGCAACAGCCAGGCGTGAATGTCCATCACGTCCATGCGTCTGACTTTTACCCCGGCATGGGCTAATCCGCCGGTTATCCGGTCGCAGACGACATTCAGGGACTGCTCCGGCCTCAATACGTCGCGCCGCGATACGGATGGCAGCCTGCGGTACACCACCAGACGCACCCGTCTCACCTGCCCGCGCCAGGGCAGGCGTGTGACCGTGCTGTCGGTAAACAGCCCGCCCGGTTTGGAGACCGCCTGCAAGTGACGCTCAAAGAATTTGAGATAATAGTCGGTGAAGTCTGTGTCTCTGGCTCTTTCATGCACATACTGCTTCAAGTTGTCCAGATAACTCTGCCAGTGGGTTTCATCCTGCGCGTACAACTGCACCACCCACGGATGCGTGTCGAATTCATCGAAGCTGTCCTGAAGCGCGTTTTCTAATGAATCGCGCACCTTTTGCAGCCAGGATGCCTCACGCCCCTCGGTGCCTACCGGAAAGACTTCAAAGAACGCGGCCACCGATTGCCCGTCATCGAGCAGCATGGTCTGCGATTCCGGTAAAAACTCGACCCACGGCAGCATGTCGGCAAACGACGGAACAACACGGTACTTCGCAGCTTCATCGGCCAATGTCGCCGGACGGGGGGTACTAAAACAACTTCCCGGTTCGGGAATGCCGTGGGCTTTGAGGTTTTCGGTATGGGTTTCCCAGGCATCCGGTAATGAAGAATCGTCACCACCGGATGCCGGACCCTCGCCTCGGTCTCCACCCTTACGCCCAAGGCGCTTCTGCAAAAAATCCATCCAGTGCCCGCGCTTCATCTCAGTACGGCTCCACCCGCTCGCCGGGCATCGCGTATTGAATGCGCTGGTACAACGGAAACACCGTCGTATAACCGGGCACCGGCACCGGATCGGTGACCGACAAATGCGGAAACACATACATCAGCATGTCGGGATTGGGTAAGCGTTGAAACTGGCGCTCAATTTCATTGTGCGCCGTGCGGGTATAAGTCGCCTGTGCTGCCGCATCGTGTTGAATATCCATGTTGGTCAACGGTCGGCGCAATGCCTGCCGAGCATCCAACAACTGCCGGTTGGCCTGCCCGGTATTTCCCGATGTGCCGACATGCCAGATGTCCATCATCGTCCGGTCGCCATGTGTCAGCATGTCTTCGGCACTGGTGGCGCAGCCGGAAACGGATACGACCAACCATACCCCGACAAAAATAGCTAATATTGTTTTAATCAAGTTCTCGCGCATAATTTTCTCCCAGGTTGTGATCGACTTTCCTGCCGCTGGCGTCGTAGTCAATGTCCAGCGCTTCATCGATGTGGATGGCGACCTGTGCGCCCGGTTCGACATACACGGCGGCAAACGCCTGCCCGTACAATTTGTTGATCCACTGCGACATATCGCGCACGCCACCCATCAGGATTTGACCCACTGCTTCATTGCCGGAAATCCCGACCTGACCCATCGACCCGTCGCTGCTCATGTACGAGAACGATCCGTCGTCATCCTTGACCAGCGATGCAGCCCCGGCACCAGCGGCGGTAATCAATGCCTGCGTGCCCAGATACTGTTGGGCGTTGCTGCGCCGCTGCCCTGCCACACAGGGAATACCGTAAGAATCACTGATCCAGCCCAAGCTGTTGGAACTGCCGCGACTGGAACGGCTGCTACCCGCCGTCGTCTGGGGAATGGTGCGGATCGTGCCGTCGTGAAAGACAAAGGTGATCGAATGGATTTCGCCCCTGACGCATGAAAGCGTCCAGTCGCCCGACGCGGTGCCGCTGAATACCGCCCCTGCCACATCGGGCAGTTCAATTCCGTTTGCAGTGAGATTGTCCGGCCCGACCAGAATCTTGAACGGATACGGATCGGTCACGGTGCCATCCACCGGCACACGGCCAATCAATGCCGTCATCGCCAACGAACCCATCAACGTCGCGTTGGCCGGAACCGTATAGACCGGCGTGATACTGGTGGTCTTGCCATCACCACCATAGGATTCATGGCGGATTCTCTGACCGGCGTACAGCGATGCGTCCTCCGTATCACTGGAAAGCCCGAAACTCGTTGGAAACCTCGACGTTTCGGTGCTTGATGCCCGGTTGTTCTGTGTCCTGGCGTCGGACGGTTCGATCCAGACTATCGCCGCATTCGGCGCATCGCCGTCTTCCAGCCCCAGACCCACCGGAATATCGGGCGTGATGGCTTGAATTCCCGGTTCGCGGTTTTGCCCCAGCTCGTGAATACGACGCTGCATATCTTCAATCAATGCGGCGGTTTGACCATCGGCATTGCCTTGTCTCGACTCCGACCCCGACTCCTGCCGGATCCGGTCGCGTTCATGTTGAAGCGCCTGACCGATCTTCTGGTCGATATCGGCTTCGCGCTGACGCAAGCGCTCGATTTCGGTGCGCTGCGCCTTGTTGGTGTCCGTCGTCACCTGCATTTCAGCGCGAAGCAGCTTGACCTGCCCAACCAGCGTTGCGACCGTATCGCGGGGTGTATCGCCTTCGATACCGAGCGCTTTCATTTCCTCGGCGGTGAGTTTGGGCGTATCGTCAAAGCCATCGTCGGAATCTTTATGGCCGGAAAGCGTTTTTAACAGAATAAACATCACCACCACGGCCACCGGAATCATCAACCATTTGAGCAGAGCGTTACTTTTCATCATGAACTCCCGGATTCAGGCTGGCGTCAAACCGGCTCATCGCTGGCAGCAATGACTGCGCCAGCCCATGTTTGAGCGTCACCAGATACACCACCGTGGTGTCCGTGGCGTTTCCGATTGCGCCAAGGTATTGGTGCTGGAACGTCGCCGCCACGAAATCACCCTGCAAAAGACGCGGATCAAGATCAATCGAATTTGGGCTGCGGTTTTGCAATCTGACCGCCGTCACGTAATGGTTTTGCAGCCGCCAGGCCGCCAGTACCTTCGCCTCAATCGGCAATGTCGGCAACAGTGTGGACACATCCAGATCGCTGCGCACACTGGTTCGGGTGATACCCGTCACCGGCTCGACGGTTCGCAGCGGTGCATACAGGTTCTGCGCGGCGTATCGGGTCAGCACCACCGGCACAGGGGTGGACACAGGGGTGGCGGTTTTTTGATCGGCTGTCTTGCCGGTACTTTCGGTTTGTGTGCTGTTGCTCTGACTCTCAAACACAATGCGCACCGGCTCCGGCGCGGTTTCACCGGCGACATCGCTGTCACGCGCCACGATATCGAGCAGAATCAGTTCGCCCGATTCAGCATCCTGCAACTGGATGCGCGTGGGTTCAATCGGGGACAAGGCTTTTAGGTACACCGTACCGCTGGCGGTCTGCACCCTCAGTTTGGACTGGATCGATGCCGGCAGCCCCACCCGCACATTGCGCTCGACAAAAACCACTCGCTCCTGGCCGACAATGAGCGGTATCGCCAACGGCAACCGTTCCCACGGCATGACCTCAACGGCTCTGGCCGGAAGGCAAAAGAGCAGCATAACCAGAATGAAAAACCGTCGTAGCGGTTGAGACAATATAAAAACGCGAGGAAGTGAATGGCTCATGGGGTTTTCCTCAAGAGGGATTTCTGAAAGTGGACGACGGTTTGACCTCATCGTCAGCGACAGTGATGCGTTGCGGTGGTGTGTGGTAACAATCCAGTACCAGACCGAACGGGTTTTTCTCAGGATCGATGTCCGAGCGCAGAACTTTGAGCGAATAGCGCACCAGCGCCCGCTTGACCTGCTCGGACGCGAAATATTCATCGGCAGCCAGATCGAGCGTCACAATCCAGTCCCGTTCCGAAATAATTTTGACTCTGGCTGTGGGGTCGTCGCCGTAACCGCGTCCGGGAATTTCATAAACACCCCGCACCCGTTTATGCAACTCACCATTGCTGCGCCGTAACTGGTAGTCGTTTTGCAAAAAGGCGTAGCACGAAGAAGTCAAGTACGGTGAGAGCGCATGGATGTTGCGGATGTAGTCTGTTTCACCGTCAACCGGCCAGCGGTTAAGCTGTTGGAACACATAAAAGGTATAGGCATACACCGATTCAGGTGGGACTTCCCACCATTTCCTCGTGCTGCCTGATCTCAGGTCGGGCGGAACGTGAATCGTCATGTCGCGCGGTGCGCTCCACCAGCCAAAACCCATTAAGATCGCCAGAAAGAACAGCGCTGCCCCGATCACCCGCAGTGTTTTAACGTGCGATTTCAAATGCGCGACCTCGTTTCTGAAACGACTCATGATTTTTCTCCCCGGTGAGATGGCGTCCGCCGTATTGACCAATAGCCGGACCTTCCGATCAGATCGTTACCGCCGAACACCGCGCACAGCAGCGGATAACGCAGTCTCGTCTGCCACTGGATTTGCCGGTACAGCCAGGTATCGGGGCGACCGCGTTTTTGCCTTCTTAAGATCGTGCCGCCGACCAACACGCCCAGCGCAACCGCGATCATCACCATGGTCGGCGCGATGGCAATCTGTCCGATCAACATCGCCAGCGGAATACCGACAATCAATCCGGCGATGCCGGTAATCCCCGCCGTGATCCACAATTCGTCTGCCGTCAGCCCCCGGACAACCGAAGGTTGACGGTTCAGTCGATGCGGCAGAAAATTCACAGTGCCGTCCGGCATTTCCTGTGGCGCAACGTGCGATAGGGCGTACCTGTCCATTGGTTCTATCTGTGTTGGTTACAGGATGTCGGTGGCTTCGGTCAGTAACCAGATGCCGATCACCAGCAGCATCGCGCCGATCACGACGGTCAGGCCAAACTGCCCCCATGTCTTCTTGCCGGTGTGAATTTCCGAATAGACGATGTAGGCGTGGTAGCACACGCCGACAAACATCGACGCGATCACCACCAGCGCGACAAACAAAATGATGTCGTAGCCGTAGTTCTGCAATGTCTGAAAGATGCCCGAACCTGTACCCCGCGACGGGTCTTCCAATGTCGGAAGCCCGGCAGCGATTGCCGTCTTCGGCAAGGTCAACAGCGATGCAGGGAACAGCGTGGGTAAAACTGCCGGAATACAACGGAAACGTTTCGGTTTCATAAAAACCTCTATGAGAGAAGAAGAAAAGCAAGCACGCAGTACATGCCTGCAAAGCGGATCAGCACTAAAAAGAACTCGCGTGCCGATAGTTGATTGCCGACCCAGCCCGCATAAGCGCTGCGTATCGCCCACACGCCCCACAGAAGCAGGATCGCAAAGACAAAGGCCAGGAGTACGTGGCCGATCTGTTCCGGTGTGAATCCGCCACCCGTCTTAAACGCCAGAATCTGATCGGCAGACAAGCTCATGGGGATACCTCACTTTGTTCTGCGCGATACTGCCCGGCCAGCGCCACCGGATCGCGGGGTTGCGCCCGCTGCGGCGTTAGGTAATCCTCAATGCCTGCGCGTACCCGCGCCATATCCGCGTTGAAGCGCTGATAGTCGAAGTGGTAGCGGGATGCTTCAGGAGTGGCCGCTTTCGCGCTCTCATGAGCGATGCGCACAGTCATGTCCAGTTGACGCAACATCAACGCAAGCTGCTGGCGCTCCAGTTCATTGGGCGATCCGGCATAAGCCGGAACACTCACCGACAACGCCAGCGCGGTACAGATCAGTGATAGAGATCGTTTCATCGGGATGCTTTGTTTCAAAAACAACGATGTCCCAATGATGAAGTCGGCAATACGGTTTCACCTCAATAAATACGAATTCGGCTGATCACGATTTCTTTTGGGCGTAAAAAAAGCGCCGCTGTGGGGAGTGTCCAATCATGGGGTGGTGCATTTTTCGACCGTAACCGTGCATGGTCTGGCAAGAGTGAACCGTTTTTAATCGGTAAGAATAGGAGTGCCGCAATACCTGTGTTGTGGTAAAACCAGATTAACGGCAAATCTTCAATTTGAGGTTAATCATGAAAAAATGGTACGACGAGGAGTACGAATTTGAAATCGAGGTCACGGGGTTTCTTCGCGGCGACCGCACCGAGCGGTATTGCCGAAATGGTGAGGAGATCGGGGATAAATACACCTGCACCTACGGTTGCCCTGTCAATACGGACGGACAGGGTATTTGCTCCAAAGTCATGTTGATGATGTTCCCCATCATGGAAGCTGTTCGAAGTGGCGGCGATTTGGAGAATATCGGCGGCAGCGGTAAATACTGCAAGGAAATCGTCTGTCCCGATGGCTGCGTGATATTCAGACTATCGGTCAAGAATCTGAGCAATGAGAATTTTTTCAAGGGGAAGTTTTTCGATACTTGATGGTGTTCAATTTGAAAGCAACCTCTATTGTAAATGTCTGGCGATATAGTCAATGGCAGCAGCAGACTGCGTACCTTGATAGAGCTTCTTTTGCCCTTCAAAATCAAGAGACGGAATCATATGGATAAACTGCTCGTCAGAATAAAGACTCAAAACAACATGCGCATCCAACACGGGTTTGCGCAGTTTTGTCAATACATTTGCGGCCTCAATAGTTGCCCCAATCAACACATCCGCAAGTTGCACCGCCGGGCTATCCTTTGAATCAACCTGAGTTACAGACGACAGTTTGAGCGGAAATTTTAGGGTTGCAATTTCAGATTGACGAAATTCCGCAACCTGATCATGATCAATAAAGCGCTGTATCAACGCATGATAAGTAAGCAGGTTTTTCGACTGGTCATGCGCCACCCTGTAAGTCCCATCGGCCATGACTTCCATTCGACTAATCAATCCTTGTAACACCGCAAATGCCGCATCGGTAGTCGTATTGGGCAAGGTTATTTCAGCCAGACATTCGGGGAATGCGCCTGCCAGTGGTCCCAGCGCTTTTGGTAACTCTTTCCATTTTATACGACGTACTGATGAAACAAGATCGTTGATGGCTTCCTGCGTTTTTTCTTTGACCGCGCGTTGGAACGAAGCAAGCAATACTTCAAATCCATCCTTGCCAAAGAGAGTTGGGCCTTTAAGGTAAAGCGATGACCCAAGCGTAAAATGTTGCCCATTTTCGTAGAAGTTTATCCCACGTCTGTAATAAAACGGCTCTGTCGCATAATTCAGGAACATCAACGTCAGCAAATAACGCTTGTCACAAATATATGTGACACACTTGTGTTGCGTCAGAATATCCCTCAGCAAATTTAGCAATGAGTCGTGATTGCCGGGACGACGTGCCAAAGCACGATATTTAAGTTCGTCTGCACCCAGCTTTGGAAAGTGCTTGCGGATCAAATGTGCGGCATCCTCATCGCTGATGGCAATAGCCGAAGCTCCCTGAAACCGTTGTTCCGGGTCCAGTAAATTAGCCCCTGTATAACCACTTTCATCAATAGCAAAACATTCCATCACCGCTCCTCAAAAATTGGGAATAATCTTTATTTCGTCAGCGTAAAACTCAGATCGACCAGATCAAAAATCTCTTCTTCGGGAACCGTTCCGTCCAAAACAACGGTCAGCCAGTGTTCCTTGTTCATGTGGTACGCCGGTAGAAATCCCGGCGTCAGCCGCAAAACCCCGATGAGCTCCGGCCTGCACTTGAGGTTGATCACATCGATCCGCCCTTCGCCTGCCAGCCCCAACCGGCTTTTTGAAACAGACATCACCACCCCGAACCATTTTTTGTTTGCGGCATGGCGTAAAACGGCATAACTCGGATGGCCGCGCCATGGGTAGTCCGGCTGTATATTGTATTTCTTTTGGACGTACGCCAAAACCCAGGCTCTGCTGCTTGTCATTATGGTTTTCTGATGAAAAAATCGTTCATGCAAAAATTGCTCTTGAAAGCGTATTCATCATTCAGCGCTTGCAATTCCTGAAAATACCGTTTGGTGGATACCGCGTTCACGATGAATTGTCCCTGTGCGTCAATCAGGAGAATCTTATCGTCGGGTGTCGCGCTGGCGTTGATGACCCGTGTGGCGCGGTGGTAGATGTTGGGCACAACAGGTTTTTTGACCGGCCTTATATCCCGGTTGATGACTTCAAGGCGCGCCTTACACTTGTCGCTTGCTTCGTGGCTTTTACCAATCACAAGTCCACCGGCACGAGCGTCAACCAGATACCCGTCCATCAACATGCCCAGCACTGTTTCTGCCCGGATAAAATTGCCTATTTTGAAAAACAGATTGTCGTAAAGTCCCATGTGCCATTTTTATCAGTCAACGGTACTGCCTGACATTCTAACCGACAAAAATCATAAATATTTCTTGAAGCTAGCCGCGCTGATGTTGGCCGCAATGCCCAGAGATATCGCCGCAGGCAACAAAATGAGTATCGGCGACACACTCACCGGCAACGCCAGATACAACGCCCAGGGCAGTACCAGTAATGGAATCAATAATGATTTGGCCCGATGATAGACAAAGCCCGATTCATGCCCATAAGTGAAATGCCGGATATCGCGCCGCACCAATCCATCGACCGCACCGACAAACAGCGCCAGTATGAAGAGCGGCAGACTTAAAAACAGGATCACCACCCGCAGCGTGAATGTCAGCGTGGTGTAGGCGGCTGCCTGCACATAGGTCTGCACGGAACCATATGCCATACCGAGATATTCCCGGAATGTGCGTTTGCGCACTGAATCCGTGATTTTGGATGTCAGTACGGCATCACGCTTTTCGGCAATTCCTGATCTGATAAACACCCATTCATGCGCCTTGTTGAGCAACCACTGTGTTTTTTGCACCGGCTCAGACATGAGAAGGCTGCGCCGGTAGCCCTGCTCAAACTGGTTTTGTTCATAATAAAACATTTCCTGCGCGTGCTTCCAGCCTTCACCCTCCGGGTAATGGTTTTTCCAAAACACCTGCATCAAGACACACTCCACCACAATCGACAACAGCAACGCCCCGCAGAGAATGCCGAAGATCGTCAACGGCAATGTGACGATGGCGGCAAAAAGACTTTTAGGCGCTGCCTGCTGCTTTTGGGCGGTGGTGACTGGGGCGTTCATTCGCCATCCTTGATATGGCTTTCAGCATCAGGCACAATTGTTTCCTGCGATACCGGAACATCGCTATCGTTGGTTCGTTGTTTCGCTTCTTCCCGCTCATGGTCTTGCAGATCATCGGGCAGTTGGTCGTTGCCCGATGGATTGATGGCGGCCCACCAGTCGCCTGCACCCTGATACTGTTCCCGCATATAGGCAGCCAGCGCCTGAATATCCTGCGGCAGTTGTTCGTCCTTGTCGTCCTTGTCGGCCTTGGGTAGCGGCATCCTGATTTTGTACAGATTGCCGCCTTCGAGTAACGCAAATGCCTGTCCCTTGGGCAACGTAATCACATGCGCCGGTTCGATCATTGGTACTTGTGTCGCGGTGATGCGGTTCATGGTATTGGATGTGAACGCCGAATGGCTGTGCGGGTCGGAACTGTCTGTCGCGCCACTGATGGTCAACGCGCTGTACACCTCGACTTTCGGTAGCTGCATGGTCAGCAATTCTGCCGTGGCGGTTTCCCGCACTCTCAACATAATGAGATTATTGAAGTTACCGATCACCTGACCGGCCTTCGGTTTACTGCCGATTCTGGCTTCAATATCGCTCATGGTCTGGGTGTAGGCGGTAATCTGCAAACCCGCACCGCCGCCTTTGTTGATCATCGGCAGAAACTCCTCGCCCATCAACTCGTTAAATTCATCGGCGTGCAGATTGATCGGCTCTTTTCTTTTGGCATTCTGTCCGGGCAAACCGTCGTCAATCCCGAATTTGTAGATGTGTCCGGCCACACTTACCAGATCGGCAAACATCGAATTACCGACCGCCGCCGCGACTTCCGTATCGGACAATGCGTCCAGCCCGACATAGACAATCGCCCTCTGACGAATGACCTGCATCCAGTCGATGACCGGACGGGTGTCGTTCAAATCGGAATAATTCGGAGCCAACAGTTGCGCGATCTTGCCGGTGGTGAGTTTTTCCAGCAAGGGAAGCAAAGACGCCACGATCTTGTCGAAGTAAGTTTTATCGTACCGGACTGCCGATCTCAAACCATCCAGGATCGGATCGTAGATTTTGCTCATTGTCAGATACTGCTCTAACGCCGCCACGCGCTTTTCCCGCCCGATCATGTTGCGCGGCATCGTCTTATCATTCAGATTGCTCTCAAGCTGGGCAATCACCTCCCATGCCTTGGGTTCTTTTTTTGGCAGATAATGTTGCGCGTATTCGATAAAGAGATCATCAATGTTGATGACGTTTCTCTGAATCAACAAGTAATCAGGTCGATGTCCCAATTCCACCAGCGCCCGGGCGATGATGTTGACGAATCGCCACGCAAATTCCCGGAACGCCGCTGAATCGCCCTCGCCCGATAACTGACCAGCGATACGGCTGGCGACTTCCGATATCCGTCCGAACCGCCCCACTGCGTTATAACGCGCCGAAATATCCGGCCAGCCCAGATGAAAAATGTAGAACTCGTTTTGCCGCCCGGCGCGTTTGGCCTCGACATACATGCGGATCAACAGGTCGGCATCCCCTTTCGGGTCAAAGAAGATGCAGGTTTCGCCGCGTCGGATGTCTTGGGTCACAAAGAGTTCGGCCAGCCGGGTCTTGCCGACACGGGTCGTCCCCAGCACCAGTGTATGACCGACACGCTCCCCCAATGGTAGGGTGATATTGATTTCGTGCGGTTCAATACCGTGCAGCCTCGGCATCCCGCCCACGGGCGGCAGGGGACGTACCGGATTTAAGGGGCTGTCCCAACTGGTCAGTTTTGTGAGCCACGCAATATACCGAGGCGCGTATTCCATCCTCGCTTCAAAGAACCGCGCCCGCTGATACAGTTTTGATTGTTCCACGTAGCGCCGAAACTGCGGCTGATAGGTTTGGCTTAACCGATGCGTATGGCGCTGATCCCACTTGAATCCGCGTCCGATAAAAAGGCTTTTGCGACTGATCGGCACTTTTTTGCTGGTGATCGCGTAATACGGCAATCTGCGAATGTTGCGCCGGTAACGCAGCACGATCCAAGCATCCCTAAGGCGAATCAATCCAAAAAGAAAAAATGCAGCGGCACAAGCCGCGCCGAACCCCGGCGACAATGCCAGCGCCCAGGGCACGCCCAGACACAACGCCGCCGAAGTCATGCACGCCGCCACGGTATAAAGTTCCACCGCCGGACGCAGTAGCACTTCGATTTTGTGATCCTGTGCCACGGCACCCTGCCTTACTGTTCGATGCCGGTGGACATGATCAGCGCCGGATAGTGATCAAGTTGCAGCCGGTGCGCGAGATCGTCTCCCGGTACTGCGGAAAGTGTTAAACCGGGCACCAATTGCCGCAATGATTGCAATGCGTCCATCGTTGACACATTGACCACCAGCCCGAACGCGCCCAATTTTTGCAGCACGGGGTAACGCGCTTCTAACCACCGGCGCGATAAATCATCGTCTCCAATGATAAAAAAAGGCGTCAGCCCCGGCGCGTGAATCGTGCGCGGCATCACCTTTCCCGGAACAAGACGCTGGGAAACCACTGGCTGCGCCAGGGCGAATGGTTGCTCCATTGCAGATGATTGCACCATCGCAGATGGTTCTGCCGTCAAACCCGACGCTTCATAGTACGGCAGCGCCGACGTTCCCCCTCGATCCTGCACCACAATAAGCCTATTTTCAGCAGGTTGTGCCAGCGCGTGGCTTCCCGTCATGAGAACGGTCAGTACCATGCAGAAAGGTAATAATAGGTTGGTTGATGTTTTCATCAGAAGGATGCTCCCAATGTTCCGGCATGGATGGCGCGTGTGCCCAGCACACGGTACAGGTGGTGCCGCGCACTGCTGCGATAGCGCTGCGCAGCTTCTCCATTGGCCGGAGAGTGATACTTGCCCATCGTGATCAGCCAGTCCTGACCATCACGGTGCTGTTCTTTGATAATGGTGGCGGCAATCGACAGATTGGTGCCCGGATCAAGCAGATCGCACGGAGTGGTAACACGTTCTCCGTGATAACCGACATTGATCTGTCCCAGACCGACATCCACCCGTTTGGCCGATGTTTGCTTCAAGGCGCATGTCAGCTCCTGACAAGCGGCATCCCGCGATGTGAAATACAAGGATTTGCCCGCAACATTCAGCGTCCACGGCCATGGCCTGATTTTTCCGCGAATGGGTGTGCCGCTTTCCTGCAACGCCACCGCGTACAGGACCGTTGACGGAATACCGGCTTCGCTCGCGGCGATCTGATAGGCCGGTGGCGGTATTTCCTGACCGTGAACCACGCCGGGCAGAAACACCATGCCCGATATCAGCCATAAAACAGTTTTTACTACTCGCGCCGCCATTGTCCATTAACCTCACGTATTGCCGCAGGCAACGCTCCGCCCACGCCGGTAAGCTGCCAACGGCCATCATCATGATTCAACGTGATGGTGCGTGAGCGCACCTTGTCGGGTTCAACCCCCGCTCTGGTCGCCCAGCGCCGCACCACCGCATCGTCGGCATGGCTGCCCACGACATAAATATCGAACGATTGACCGGCAGCTTGAAGTTTTTTTACCTGCTCATCGCAAGCCGGGCAGTTCTCTTGAACAAACACCGCCAGACGACTATCGGCTTGCCCGTGTGCCGCGCTAACAACGCTATTCTGACTGCCGTCCAGCCCCACCACCGGCAAGAGATTCGGGTACAGGCGTTTGAATGCTTCATCGTAGGCTTGCTGGTAGGCGAGCTCCTTGGCGACGCGCAGGGATTCGGCCTGTACCTGGAGTTCCGCGTAGCGCCTGCGTTCGGCGTCGTTTCTCGCTTCAATACCGAGTGCTGTCAATGGATCAAGCCCCGGCGAATAGATACCCAAGGGACCGTTCATTAAGGTTTGATACCGTGCCCACTCCTCAATCTGTAAGTTCCAGACTTTGGCCTGTTCCATCACGTCACGTTCGGCGCTCTGGACATGCGGGGTGGTTTTGTGTTGCAGAACATTTTTTTCATCGGTCGCGGTCCTGGTTTGCGCGATGGCATTGACCATCAGACAGCAACCCAGAAGAACGATTAAAAGGTTGCGTCTCATAGTGTCCCCTTGGGAATCGGGAAGGTTTTGCTGCGTCCATGCGAGGTGAACGTCGCTTGCGTGTTGTCAAACGATTCCAGTTGCCACATGCCCACCATGTCGCCCGGTTGTATCAGTTTGATATCTCCGATATTCCGGCTGCCCTTCGGGGCAACCGACAATAATTGCTGTGATCCACGCAGTTCCACCCCCAGCAAGATAAATTCCGGTTCGGAGTAACTTCCTTGTGTTTGTGTGTCTTTCTTGACAGGGTTGATCGGTGCCGGTGGAGCAGCTTTTTGCGCTTGTTGCAAAAGTTTGATCTGCGCGTCCATCTGGTCCAGACGATTCATGACCTCATGGACCGCTTCACCGACATCCGGCGATTGCTGATAGCGTTCCTGCATCAATACAAAAGCCTGTTCAAGTGACAGAAGTTTTTCGTCAACGTCCGTAGAATAACGCTGCTCATCCACTCGATTCGACACATCCGCAACCTGACCCGTCAGTTGGGCGATATGGATTTGCAACGCTTCAACCATAGCCTGCTCATCGGTACGGTCTGATTGCCGATACAGTTCGGACAGCGCGGCATGGTCGGAAAAAGACAGGACGCTGACCACAAACAGCCAAGCCACTATAATGAAGCCCGCAATGCGGGATCGGTTCAAAAACGGTTTATCGGTTTGCGGCATGATGGTGTTCCTCCGTCATCGGTTCTTCGTTATCGGGCATTGTGTTTGGGTCGTTGGGAAATGGAGAATCGCCTGTCCGCTGGAAACAGACTTCGCGCACGGTTTCATTGATTGTCATCGCCCATGCGCTACCGGCAAGCATCTGCAACGCATCTTTGAGCATCATCGGACCGATGTGCGTATGCGCCGTTGGCAGCGGTAAATGATTGAACATCTCGACCGCGTCGCCCGTTTCGCACAGCCGATAGCCGGAACGGATCAGTACATAACGGATGCCGTCCCCCACACTGGTTTGTTTTTTGTTGAACGTGGCTGGAATTGAAATATCCACCATCTGAGCCATCAGATCGCTCTGGGCAGTTTCCGGCGTGATCTCAATTAAACGGTAACGCCCGTAGCGCACCACCGGCACGTCCGCATGCTCTTGCGGTTGCGACGACTGCACGGCGACCGTACTGAAAAACGCTTCTATCGGATCGTCTTGTGGCCCACAACAGGCGGGTTCAGAAACAACGTGATTGGTGGAAACGCATCCTGCCGCCAACAGGCACAAGATTGCTACGGTACACAGTCTGCTGATTGATGCTGCCATGCTTTACTCCCATCGTGAAATATGGGAGAAGCATCGCAGTAAAAACCACGTAATCCATTAAAAAAAACGAAACGCAAACAAATCGATTTTTTAACTTCTACCGTGACGGCTCATGAATACATTTATCTCTGATCTTCTGGATCAATTCGATATGACTTGCATCACCTGAAATATCCACAAAAGCTACATGTGCGTATATAGCAAACGGCAACGCCGCCAGTGCCAACAAAAGCCAGGCAGCACCCCGAAGCCGGGATATCGCTCCGCGTTGGGCAATCGTTCGCCTGAATACCACTGAATCCAGTGGCGGTAAATAACCATGTTTCAGCACGTTCAATCCAAACGGCAGCAAACCGAATAGTGCGACAAGCAGAAAAAGGAAAGGCCATCCATAAAAGAGCATCAACAAATTGAGATAGGAAACCGGCAGACCGAAAAGTTCAGCGCACTGAGAGTCGGCCAATCGGCTCAGATACATTCCGAACGCCAAAAATGGCACCATCAACATCACCCATGGGATTACTTTTAAGATTGCCCGACGCGGCTGTGGCGCAATCTCGACCGCATCACCGGATGCCAACTGCGCCTGCAACAGCCGCTCATCACGTCTGCTGAATGCCAGCTTGTAGCGTTCTTCGGACGATGTACGCACAAAACTGATGATGGCAAAAACGAGAACCCCGACAAAAGCCATCAAAAAGAAAATAAGCGGCAAGTGAGAAAGCATGGCGGCACTTTCCATCTGGTCGGTTTTATCATGACGATAATCTTACCAATAAATATGGGCTGCAACGAAAATTGTTGATGCGATATTGCAATGAATGACTACTCGTTGAGTAAAAATCAGACAACCTATCTAAGTTGATGTTTTAATGCGAGTTCGACATTGAGCCAAGGATTTGTCCATGTGGTTATGCACAAAATCTGTGGATAGTTTCAGGCAAAAAAAAATGATGCCCCCGAAGGGCATCATCAGACTACGCGTCAAACAGTATCGCACTGTGGATTGCATCCAGCGGCAAGACCAGTCCGAATTCATCGTGTCCGTCTTTCCAGCCGGTTTCTTTTTTTGCATGCTGGAAATCAGCTTCATTTTGAAACCAGACAGTGTAATCGCCATGCACAAAAGTCAGATCGTCGATCCGGTTCAGAATCAACGGGCATTCACCGTAAGGCTTTTTGACCATCATCACCATCTGTATGGTGGCGTTATGTTTCTCACTGGCAAAATATAAATCGCTGTACCTCAATACTTCTCTGGTATCCGGTCTGAAACACTTCACGGCTCCTTCGTCGGCCCCAATCAGCAACCCCTGAGCATTCGAGCTTGACGGCAAATCAATCACATTCCAACCGGTGGCTAGAGCGGCCTGCTGTAAAAATTCCGCTTCGTTGAAAAACAAACAGAAATGACCGGCAAAAAAATGAATGCGTCCGATCTGGCAAAACTGATGCCCTTCTTCGTCAATCAGACTTTCGCGTTCCTTGAGCGACAGCCCGCTTGTATTCAATGGGGCTCCATGGAAAATATTCATCAATAAAGACATTTCTTGCTCCTTAAAAAATAACAGGACAAGCCACCCCGCAGGGTGCTTACCCTGCGGGGTGATAAAAAATAGATGAATCAATACCGCCAACGAAAATCAGTATTCGCTGGGCAATAGGATCGTCGTGTAGCTGCGATCCCGTTCCGTGATGATGAAAACCTGTTGATCGGGTGTCACCTGATAGCAGGATAACAACCGGCCTCCAGACAAAAGCGCAAAATCGTTGCTTGCCTTATCTTCATCACACAAGCCACCCCAATCACATCGAGCGTGGCGACGCAGCAAAGACAGAAGATCGTGTTCGCGCCCGGTAAACAGGCTGGCAACGCCTCTAGTCATGACCATTCGCCCCAAAGAAAAACGGGATTTGGCCGTGGTGCTTTCAGACATAAAACCTCCAATAAAAAAATCAAAGGCACCACCCATGAGGGGCGATGCCCCTACAAAAGGGTAAAAAAAGTCAACCGGATTGTTTTTGCTTTGCCAGATAACCTAGCCTCAAAAATTCCTTGGTCGCTTCAACGATCATGTCGTACTGATGCTCCACAATTACGTTGAAAACTTCATCAAATGGATCCAATGGTTCTGCAAAATCATCCCCGCCTAGTTCGTTATTGGCTTTATCCCACCAGTCGTCAAATTTATCGGCCGCAGGATTGAAACCCTTTGCGTATGCGATGTTCTTGCATGAACTATCGGGATTGGCATCCCTGTTTTCCGAAAGAACATAAACACCATGGTCTTTGACCAGCAGAATTTTGCATTTCTTTTCTCTGGCTTCATGAATGACAGGAATCAGTTCGTTTGCTTTGAAAATTAACATGTGCTTTCTCCTAAAAAATATTCAACATACTGCGTCGAAGTCTCAAATCAAGACAAAATAGGAAAACAGCTCTTAAAGGGCTATCTCCTACCACCAGGCGGTCAATTCAACACAGTGATCTTTGAAGTCGAACGTTTCCAGCAAACTGAAAATCACATTCTTAAGATGCGACACCTCCACCCAATAATCGGAGTCTGTGTCGTGGTACTCTTTATGCGTACCACCATTTTCGGGAAAAAGCTCTGCACAGTTGTTCGGTGTTAACCGGTTCAAAGTATCCAGAAGCTGCTCCAGATGCTCCGGTTCCAGAACAATATGGTCGTTTGGACCCATCGGTTCCATAATGACGTGCTTTTCCACCCATCTGAACAAAGCCCAAAAGCCATGAAATTGCGCAATGTCCGGAAGATCACGCGGTTTTTTTGAAAAATAAAGTGATAACCCCATTGGTTTCTCCTAAAAAATAATGGGGCAGACTTCCCACAAGGGACTTCTGCCCCGTGTGGGAAATATGGTCAAAACGACCACTACGAAAAATAAACAAAATTGAACCTGAGCAAGTTGTGTCAGGCTGCCAACGCTTCTTCTTCCCGCTCGTCAGAGCGGGATTTGGCCTCTTCTGGTGACTCTTCTTGTTCAAACGAGAAAAGAAGTTCCGACGCCAGTCTTGCTTGCTTGGAAGCTCTGATGATGGCTTTTTTATCCGCCTTCATAATGTTCAACCAGTGGTCAACGTAGCTCTCATGTTGCAACTCACCAGTCACACCAAGCGCCGCACATGCGAATGCCGAACCGATTTCGGCAATCAGTTCCTCGAATGCATACACCTCGTCGCCGAAGCTGCGTTTTTGGGACGTAATGCCGATACGGTTCAACCGTCTTTCGTGGCCTGTGGCGTGCACCATTTCATGCAACGCCGTACTCAAGTAATTACTCTCGGTCAGAAAATATATCGCCTTGGGCAAAACGATTTCATCGGTACAGGATCGGTAAAACGCCATGTCAATCTTTTGATTGGAAACTCTGACACCTAGGGACTGGATCATCCGAACGATGCGGTTGTACGCCTCGGCATTCACTTTATTCTCATCAGGTGCTGCAAAAGATTCAGGTATGACGCCTGCTGGCGCGATGTCATCGGGCAGGTTCTCGCATTGCGAGACATTAAAAACAAGATGGTGCTTCAGAACACAAAACGATTCCAGAACCGGATGGCCTTCTTCATCGAACACCATCTGGCCTTGCTCGTCTTTGCTCTGTTTGAGAAATTCCTTGTACCAGACCACCATCGTGGCGTGTTCGCCTTTTTTGACGTTTCCGCCAGCCTGACAAGCCTGTCGGTAGGTCAGCCACCGGGATGACGCATAACCCTTCTCCATCTGCTCCAGCCACAACAACAGCACATTCACGCCGTTGTACACATGGCCGCTGCAAGCATTGGCCGGAATACCAAACGGTACTGTTTTACCTTTCCCATCTGTTTTCCAGGGCTTGCGCCATGGCACCGTGCCCTTCTCCAACGCTTCGATGATGCGATCCGTCACTTCTTGGTACAGGTCTTTTTTAGGTTGATTGGTTTTTTTGGATAGCAATTTCATGATGACTCTCCTTGAATGAATAAAGGGGAGCCATCCCCATAAGGGAGAAGCACTCCCCTTGTGGGTAATGAAAACCGGCACACAAATGCGGTAAACAAATGTTTGGCGGTATGTTGAGATCAGGCACACACTCGCATTAATGTGGGCACACGAATCCGGCGCTGGCGCTGTCTGGCTTTCCGGCTGTCGTGATACTTCCGAACCTCGGCACGCCATGGTTCGCTGGCAACCGGCACCATGTCCAGATACGACAACGGGCAGGAATAATAGCCGGGCCACATGGATTCACACATGTCCTTACGTCCCCATTCGCTGCCGCTGCCATTGATCAGGGTGCAACCGATATAGTTGTGTTCCTGACCTTTTTGATAATACTCAGTATCCACCTTGTAGGTACATTTCTCGACCGACCACAGGACATTGCCCCGGATACAGTATTTCAGTATCTGACGAATGTACGTATCGGTTTCACTGCGAGCGATGACTTGGGCGATTAACGCCCGTTTTGAAGTATTGGAATAAACGTTCCATCCCATGTGAACTCTCCTTGAATGAATAAAGGGGAGCCATCCCCATAAGAGAGAAGCACTCCCCCTTGTGGGTAATGAAAACCGGGACACTTGTTGTCTGTCCGGCATTTTGTAAAAAGCTGATGTCTATTGCTTAACCAGCGTAATGTGCGACATTGAGGGACATGCCCCACTACCGGAATTAACCGACAGCAAAGACATGGGTTCATTAGAAAAACGGCTCTTTGTTCAAGAGCCGTCAGAGAGCGTCAAGCAGCCGCTGGTGCTGGCGTTTGACTTTCCTGTGTTTCAGGAGATGGCTCGGAAGTCGCCTGGTTTTCAGCAAGCGTTTCCTGTGCCTTCTTTGGTGAACGATAAACAATATTTTCACCAACCTTTATATAGCTGAGATACAAAAGATTGCCTTTACAACAAGGTTTGACGGTGCCATCCTTTGCTGTATAAACGCCAATCTCAAGATCACCGATACCAAAGCTGGCAGTGACCTTGATGTCACGGTTGTTGATATCTTCTTTATAAAGCGCGATCAGCTTTTGAGCGTCTTCGCCTTTAATATTGCAATCAACATACAGTTTCTTGGCTTTGCCAATCTCCCCGCTAAGACCTGCCACAGTGACAGCCCAGTAAGGTTCGCCTTGATGACCATCAACAAACCGCGCCCGGTTCAAAAAACCCAATCCGGTGAACAGCGTGTTGTTGTACTTTTTCCCATTATCATTTTGAGGTTGTGTAGAAGTGTTCATGTTAATTTCTCCTATGAAAAAAACAGCGGAAGACACTTCATCCCGATACGGGAATAAAGATCATCCCGCATGGGTTAACAATTAAATAAATAAGATACGCCCTAATGTCATTTCTGACACTCGCTTGCAAATCGGACGTTGTGGCAAGCGTGGTTTGATCTGTATCTTTTTCAGATACCGCAGACTTGAAGATCATGTCCGCCTAGGCATGTTGCTGATATACAACCAGCAGAACATAGCCTGATCTTGCGCCCAGCCGCAGCAAAAGTCACATGAAAATCCGAAATTCGAACGTTTCTGTTTCCAGAAACAAAGCAGGTGGTGCACTTTTCGACCGTAATTCCCCCACAATCATCGACGACCTGCAAAAAAAAGCGCTCTCAAATGAGAGCGCTATGGAATAGATGAGAAATAACTTGTTGAATAAACGCTTTAGCTTTCGCTCAGGCGCTGCCCCCAATCGAACAGGTAATGCGTCGGGGTTTTCAGAACCCGACGGATTTCTGTGGTCAGCGCATTGCCATATATCACCTCGCCGGGGATTCCGCACAATGAAAGCTGGATGTAGCACATGGAAGCCGCCACATGATTCACATCAATGGCCTGCACCCACATCCGGTAAAACGGCAGGTAGTTCTGTTTGAGCAGTTCCGCAAAGACCGCCAGAATCATGCTGCCCGACCCGCAGGCCGGTTCGCTCATGATGATAAAGCGGTGCTCCCTGAAATACTCCTCCAGATTTTGCGTTTGCAACTGCGCCGTCAGAGCGCATATGGGGTGCGGTGTAAAAAACTGCCCCTGCTGTTCACTGCCCAGCTCCAGTTCCATGAAAACGTTGCCCAGAATATCTCGCCCCTCTTCGGCAAGTCCCATAGCGACCAGCCGTGTCAATTGCGCAAAGCGTCCCATATCTTCACTTGAATACTTTTTGGCAATATCGAGATATTCCTGCTCCAGTTTTTCTACCTTCATAAAACGGTTGTGGATGGCGTTGGCGGCCATGGTGACAAAATCGCTGAAAACCTCATAACGATGGCGATGTCTGGCCGTTTGCATGAACAGGTTGATCAATTCCTTTTTGATGGTTTCATAAGAAGTGTCCATATAGATTCCCTTCATAAAAATAAAAAGGGAATGCCCCATAAGGGAACATTCCCTTATGGGTTAAAAAAACAAATATAGGTTTTAGTTCGAACGGCTCAAGCCAAATGACAGAGACTTGCCCACCTCAAAGGTGGGAGCAAGTCTCATAGGAAGCAACCCCTAGCAACCCTTTCAGAGCAAAGCCCTGATGCGGGTTGTCCGGGTACGTTGACAGATCACATCAACAGCACACAGGCTCATTGTGCGGTCATCGACTGCAACCGCTCAATGACACCCGGCGCGATAAACACGCAAGGTTGTTTTTCATCAACCGACGTGTTGAACACTTCATCAAACACATGGCGCTTCAGATGAGCCAAACGCCCCGTCCGAAAAGCCTGTTCGGGCTTGACAGCCGTCGTTTCAGCCGACACACCGCTGCGTTCAGGATCACACTCGACCAAAGCGACATAGCCTTCATCAAACAACTTCTGATGCTCAGGACACAACCCCCAGCCCGTCACCGTAAAACGACCCATGCTTTTACGCAGGCGTTTATCCAATAAAATATTGCCTGTCTCGAAAGGTTTCCCACAAACGGTACAGACATTTTGCTCCAGTGAAACATGGGATTTCTCACACATCACATTCTCCTTTGAAAAAAAGACGGGTGAGTCATCTCCACCGTGACGGGACAGACTTCTCCCGTCAACGGTTGAAAAAACAAGATAAGATAAGAATAATCAGCCGGAAAATCC
This sequence comes from Saezia sanguinis, assembly GCF_963921665.1. NCBI lineage: Bacteria > Pseudomonadati > Pseudomonadota > Betaproteobacteria > Burkholderiales > Saeziaceae > Saezia > Saezia sanguinis. The sequence goes on along the minus strand of NZ_CAWUGC010000011.1, from coordinate 13,678 downwards.
GACCGCAACCTTGAAGATTTCAACTGCCTGGGTATGTTGCTGACCACAATCAGCGAAACATAAGGCCATAATGCCTGAGCCGCCACCATCGGTCAGTCAAAATGGAATTTTGCTTGCGCGTGTTTTCTGTTTTTTAAATGCGCCAACTGACAAGGTGTTTTTATTTCACCCTTTGGCGTTATAAATTCTGGCTTGTTGAAGCGGTTCGTAATCCCGGTTCAGCTCGCAACCGATCCAGAGACGATCAAGGCGTTGCGCGACGCAACCTACTGTACCGCTGCCAAGGAATGGGTCGAAGACAATATTCCCCGGACGCGAACCGGCAAGAATGCACGATTCCACCAGTTTTTCAGGAAATGCCGCAAAATGCGCGCCTTGATATGCCTGCGTCGGAATCCACCACACCGATCTTTTGTTCCTGACGTATTGGCCGTCCTTGACCTGCCAGCGCTTATGTCCTCTGGCCGAAATAGACTGCATACGCTGCCCGATATTTGCGTCTGCATATTTCTGGCTTCCTTTCATAGTGATATCGCGTCTGCCGTCGTAGGCGGCGATTTCCTGTATCGCCACATGATCGAAGTAATACTTTGGCTTTTTAGAAAACAGAAACAGATATTCGTGCGCCGTGATACAGCGGTCTTTCACACTCGATGGCATCGCATTGGGTTTCGCCCAAATGATGTCTTGTCTGAGTATCCACGCATCGGCTTGCAATGAAAAAGCGACACGCCAAGGCACGCCATACAGGTTTTTAGCCGCAACGGTATCGCCTGTTTTGATGATCCTGCCGGTCACCGACCCGGTATGGGTACTCTGCAATGTGCCGATCATGGTATTTGAGCGAAGGCCATCGCTGTTGCGGCCTTTCCCGGAACCCGCATAAGAATCGGCAAGAACAAGCCACAGCGTCCCATCATCGGCCAGTAATTGTTGACACAACCCGAACACTTCCATCAGCGCGGCAACGTATTGTTCAACTGTGTTTTCCAGACCGAGTTGTCCGGCCACGCCATAATCGCGCAGTCTGTAATAAGGCGGCGACGTGACGATGCAGTTGACTTTCAGATGATCGGCAACCATGCGTCTCATGGTATCGCGGCAGTCCCCGAAGTGACATTGGTTAATCCATAGGTTGTTCATCGTCATCGGCCCTGTTTTGTTTTGATCTGCATGGGCTGAAAAACCAGCACACACAAACGCATATTCTTCTAATGAAGGCACGAAGTACCAGAAAATACAAACCACAAAGACGCGCTTTTTCATTGACGTATATTCAGGTATCAGAAAACAAGTATTGGCTTGAAGCCTGACCACAGGCACATGCCATTCATCAGCGCCCTGTTTTTTGCGCAAGAAAAAAAGCCATAGAGTTTCCTCTATGGCTATGAATAGAAAACCACCATGAACCTTTGCTGGCCGCAAGTCCCTGCTATAAAGCCCTGCCGCCATCATCCGTCCTACCCGGCGCTTGTCGTGGCTGTCGCCGGTATCATTTGGCACGCATCCGCACACAAATGGAACCTGTTTTTTTCACCGGCAGGCTCCGGTATGTAATACCGACAACCCAGGCGGGCTTCTTCATTATTCAGTTCCTGAATAATCAGGACGCCCGCCTGAATCATCTTCACTGTTTCAATATCCGCTTTTGACGGTCAATACAAGTATCCTGCAAGCTGCCCCGGCAGCCGCGTACATGACGCAGGTGGTACGCCGACACCCTACGGGTGAGGGTATGCTTCAATCCTTTTTCACTGATTTACGGCCTTTCCCGGCCTTCCAATTTTTGGAACTTTTGCCACCAGAAATGTTCAACACCCCTTTGCATTCAGGATACTTGGAACACGACCAGAATGCGCCGTTTTTTCCGGTTCGCCTGCGCATTGATAAACCGCACGATGGACAGGATGGCGACGGTTCGATTTTGATCGACAGACTGGTTTGTGCATACTGGCTCACCAGTTGTCGCACCCATGCGGATTGTTTTTCAACAAAATCCTCCATCCGCATCTCACCTTTTTCAATCGCTTCCAATGCCTGTTCCCAAAGTGCGGTCATGTCCGGATCGGCTATGGCCTGGGGCACCGCGTCAATCAATGTGAACGCAGCATCGGTGGCACGGACCGCCTTACCCTTGGTCACCAGATAACCGCGCTGCAACAGCCCCTGAATGATCCCGGCGCGTGTCGCCTCGGTGCCGATGCCTGTGGTGTCTTTTAATATCTGCTTCAAGCGTGGATCTGTCACCAGCCGGGCAACCCCTTTCATCGCCTTGATCAACTCGCCCTGCGTATAAGGTTTCGGCGGCAAGGTTTTAAGCGCTTTCAATTCCGCGTCTTGCACAGCGCACGTCATGCCCTGCGCCAATGGCGGCAACACCTGAACCCTGTTATTTTCATCAGTACCATCGGCATCTTTATCCTGATGATTCCGGTTAAAGAGACTGCGCCAGCCCATGAGGATGATCTGTTTTCCGGTCGCCTGCAAGGTTTCGCCTTCGCACGACAACTGCGCCACAGTACGATCATATTCATGGGGCGGCAGGAACTGCGCCAGATAATGAGACCGGACTAATTCATAAACCTGCCGCTCCTTGTCCGACATCGCGCCAAGGCTGGCCGCTTCCAGCGTCGGGATAATGCCGTGGTGCGCCGATATCTTTTTATCGTTCCAGATTCTGGATCGCAACGATGTATCCAGTGTAGCGATGACCGGCTGCATGGCCGGGTCGGTCTGCACCACCGCTTTCAGTACCGCAGGAATTTCGGCAATCATGCTCTCCGGCAGGTAGCCGCAGTCGGTTCTTGGGTAGGTGGTGGCTTTATGTTTTTCGTACAGGGCTTGCGCGATATCCAGCGTTTCCTGAACGTCCAGCCCGAATTTGCGTGAACACGCTTCCTGTAACGTACCCAGATCGAACGCCAGGGGTGGCGCTTCTTTCATCCGCTCGGTCTGCACCGACAACACCTGGGCAGCCTGGGCGTTTTTGAGTTTGGCGATGGCTGTCTGCGCTGCCGTTTGCTCGATACACCGACCCGCGTCATCAATCGCGTTGTCCGGCGCCTGCCAGTGCGCCATGAAACCCGTACCACCGGCATCCAGCGCCACATTGATGACCCAATACGGTACGGGGACAAAGTTTTCTATCTCACGATCCCGACGCGCCACCAGCCCCAGTGTCGGTGTTTGCACCCGTCCGACCGACAACACTCCTTCATATCCGGCTTTTCGACCCAGGAGCGTAAAAAGGCGCGAGAGATTCATGCCGATCAACCAGTCCGCTCTGGACCGCGACAGTGCCGAGTAGTACATCGATAACGTTTCCGATCCGGGCTTCAATTCCGAGAGCGCCTTGCGGATTGAGGCATCGTTCAAAGCCGACAGCCACATACGTTTGATCTGACCCTTGTATCCGCAATAATCGATGATTTCACGGGCGATCATTTCGCCTTCACGGTCAGCGTCGGTAGCAATGACCAATTCCGTGGCTTTGCCCAGCAGTTTCTGCACCACCTTGAATTGTTTGAGAGTGTTTTCCTTGGCGATCACTTGCCAATGCTGTGGAATGATCGGCAGCGCGTCAAGCGACCATTTCTTGAATTGTTCACCGTAACTTTCCGGTGGCGCAGTTTCGAGCAGATGACCGATGCACCACGTCACCGTCACACCCTGCCCCACAATACAGCCATCGCTTCGCTGGGTCGCACCCAACACTTTGGCGATGTCCTTGCCCTGTGAGGGTTTTTCACAAAGATAAAGTCGCACCTGATTTCCTCCGGCTCACATGAAACATGAACCACAGGATCGTCGAGTCGAGGATGGTTGTCGCGGAGAAATACAGATTTGGTCGCGCACAAATCATCATGGAACTGGCGCAATTCGGGGCGGAAATAACTGGCGCAGCCGCCCCGTTTGTCTCAAAAATCAGGATATTGGTTTCTTTTTGCCACTGGCCGGTTTCTTGTCGCCCTCAATCTGTTCCGGCATCGTCTCTTCTGCCGGTTGACCGTCGTCCGCGCTCTTGCTGGCTTCCATCGTGATACTCATGATCCGGTTGGGCAGCATCGCAACCTTGCGGGCGTCAATCGAAAAATAACGGCGCTTGTTGCCTCCCTCATCCTCACCTTCAAAACTCACCATCCGGCCATCGACCAGAACGCGCATCCCCTTCTGGTACAACCGGCAAAGGTGTTCGGCGTCCTTGTGCCAGAGATCGACCGTCGCCCAGAATCCTCCTCTGTCCTCATAACCGCCGTCTTTGGCCGGAATGGGATTGTCAAACCGGACATTGAGCCGTAACCGTCGTCTTGGCTCTTCATTCCCGTTGGGAAACTCCCGGTATTCCGGGACTGACCCGATATTGCCGTCGTTGATAAATCGTGTACTCATTTCACTTCTCCTTCGTCGTTAAAACAACCCTGATTGATTCGTTTTTGATAAACCGCGTCCGCGTATTCCATCTTGGTTGTGCACTCCTGCGCCTGTCGTGCCAGCATGTGCAGCACACTGATCTGCATATTGAGTGTGAGACGTTGCTGTTCCATCGCGCGCAACGCCGGAAGCAGATGTACGGGTGTCAACACGCTGTCCATCATTTCCTCCCAGAGCGCCACCCCCATGGCCGAGCGGTCGATATTGCGCCAGCGTAGAAATGCCGTGCCCGATCCGGTGGACTGCATCGTCAGTTGCACCGGCAGCAGCGCAAACGGAAAACTCTGGGCTTGGCTTAAGATTTCCTGCTGCGCCAGCGCCATCAGTTGATCGCGTAAGGCTTCGCATTGGCTGGCCCATAACGCCATGTCTCTATTACCTTTAAAAGGTTTTAAAAGGCCTTTTAGGAAGGCCCCCTGTTTCAGCTTCTGGAAGGCTGCTTGTTCCAGCGGTGAGAAAAAATTCTGTGTCATGGCTGGTCGGCCTCCGTGTTTTCTTCACGGGACGGGTCAATCTCCGATGCTGCATCCGCACCCGTATCCTCTTCGGACTCCGCCGCGCCCTCGAAGAGCTTTTCTTCGCTGACCTCCGCGGTTATGTCTTCATCAGCGTCATCCGTCATTGGCGCATTCCTCGGCAATCGGTCACGGTGGATGTACGGCGCAAACCGGCTGCGCCGTGTCCCTTCGAGAATGTCCTGCGGCAATGTGCCAAACTTTTCCAGCGCACTTCGGGCCGCGGCGTTGTTGGCCGCAAAATCATCACGTTTGGCACCGGAGTATTGATACCGCTGCACCAGCGTAAAGAGACTGCGCAAATGATGTCCGCCATCGTCCAGCCAATGCACCATGGTCTGCCGGTCGATCAATGCCGTGTGATGTGCCAGAATGGTCTTGCGCACCAGTTCGTCGTAGTCGGCAACCAGATAGATGCCAAGAAAGCCCAGCGGCGAATTAGCAAACACCGTGAGGTCAGCCGGTTGCATGTTGAGGTTTTCGCCAAGATTGAGCGTGGCGGGCACACTCTCAAACGCGATGGTCGCCTGATCCTTGAGAACAGTTAGATTGGCTTTGACATCATCAATCTTTTCTTCGACACGCAGCATCCAGAAGTCTGAATACGGATCATCCAGCGCCGCCCCCCGAATCATCCTGTTGGTCATCAACAAATAACCGGCCAACCCGATAATGCCCGGTAATTTGCCTGCGGGTCTTCGACCTTTCCACATCCGCAAAGCGTGGTAGGTGTGAATCGTCATGCTGATATGGCTGCGCAGTGCGCCAATCTGAAAGCCCGAACCCGAATCTTTTTCTGAATCTTCTGCTGCCATGGTGCCATTCCTTCATTCCTCAATCGGTAAGAAGTTGCAGCATCGTCAATAGCGGGAAGGCTGTCAGTACAAAATAGGATTTTGCGCATGACGGCATTAATGCCAGCCCATTCCTACGGCTCAACACCTTGCATTACGATGATTATTTTTCTATCAAATTACGCAAGTACCGCCGTCTGTCCGCTCCGGTACGTTCCAGCGCTTCATCAACCGCCGCACGGTTTCGGAGAAGTGATTCCCCCGGGAATCACCCTTCCGTTTCGGTATGGTCGTCATAACGCACGGCAACGGAAACACCCTGTTTCTTTTTTGATGGTGTACATGTTTTGGTTCGCCAATTTCAACCGTGGGAACTTATGGGACTTCTTGGGCAAAAGTGATTCCCGGGGGAATCACTTTGTCCCATAAAGGCTCAGGAGTTGCAATATGTTGATTTCACAACAATAAATAATGTAATATTTATTGTCACGGCAGCGGAAACCTTAATGTCTTTTGGGCGTCACCCGCCATGTGTTGACCAGCGCCTTGATCTGATCGATATAAACCTGCGCCTTCTCACGGTCGGCCTGACAATCCGCCTTTGTGTCAGTGGGTGTGCCGGTCGATGCCGGCGGAACAGGTTTTACAGACGGTACGGGCTTTGCCGGTTCCGCCAGTAGATTGAACTCACCCTGAAGCGCTTTCTGGATCATCCCCATTAGATACGCCGCTGGTTTGCCAATCGCTTTACGCTCACAGTGCCTGCACCACTCATCGACAATCTGTCGCTGCATATCCGGTTTCAACGTGCGCATTGCCGTCAATGCGCCCTGTTGTTGTTCTTTTTTCAACAGCAAAAACCGTGGCGGTAAATCAAACGCCGGTGTTTTTGCCGTAGTAGTATTGATATTAATACTACTATTACTACTATGTACTGACTTCGGATTCCGTAGTGCCGCTTCTGATGCGGGTTTGACACCTGCTTCGGATTCCGAAGTAGGCTTTTCCCGATTCCGAAGTAAGTGGTTTTGACTGACTTCGGAATGGCGATCTGTGGATAACTTTTGATTCTGCGCCTGTGTCACTGATCGCCCCAACAATATTTCCAGTCGGGTCGGCAGTTTCTTGTCGGCCAGTTGTGCATCTTCCTCGATTTCTTTTAACACCATCTGCGCCACCCGCTGCACCGCTTTGCTCCGGTGGGTGATGCACCGGCACAGCAGCGAGAAATACTCCGCATCCAGTTGAATCGCTTCATAGACGGATAACGGTTCTTCGTGCAGCATGTATAGATTGCCCTGAACGGCACCATTGTCGGCGCGTCGCCGCTTGATCAGGCTGATCCACCGGGTCAGCCGTAGCAAGGTAATGGCTCTGCCTACCGTCTCGAACGACGCCTTCTGCGCGCCGGGCATCGAAGTGAGGTACGGGCGTAATCCTTCATAGGTGGACATGGACGTGATGCCACCCGGCTCGATCTGCATCTTGATAACCTGCCAGGCGTTTCGTTCCAGCGGTGTAATGCGCCGATCCAAAAAAAGCGTCCTTGGGACGCTCTCATGAATGTTGCCGCTGTAAATGTACCCGTCGTTTGGTGGGGCTTCACTATGCGTCATCATCGTTTTCCTGCTCCATCGCGGTCACTGGCTTCTCTTCCGCGTCCATCCAGCGCTCTTGCGCCTGCCATATCATCGCCAAAGGAATATCGGACGCTCTGGTCAGCGCCATACAGATTTTGAGCATATCCATCTGATCGTGAATATCCAGATGATAGTTTTTAATCATGTCTTTCCATTGCCGCCAGAGTTGATGATCCTGCGTTTCCGTAAGCTCCTGCCAGCGACCGCGTTTCTCGTCGATATTGAGCATCCGTTTGCGAAACGCCACCTCTCTCTGGTTCAGCCCGAAGAGATCGGCGATCATCTTGCTGCTGGCACCCATTTCCAGCGCCCGGTCGATGAGTGCCACTTCCTGATGGTTCCGGCTGACCTGCCCGGCCAACCGCCGCATGATCCCGGTGTTCACCTTGACATCCAGCCAGCTCACCGTCGTGTTCAACAGCACTTCCACCTTGTCCTGATCTCGTAGCAGACGTAAATCGTCTTCGGTGAATCCCATTTGCAATGAACGACGCAAAGTACCCTGCCGCAGATCGAACAGGATTTGTGAAATAACCGCCTGGTTCAAAGGAAACTGCTCCATGGTGCATCACCCTTTCAGATTTCTTGTGCTACGGGATCGTTCTCGTGTTCATACAGTCTTCGGGCAAGCCGGATGACGCGAAACAGTTTGACCAGCGCTTCATCCGTTAGATGTTTGATCCGGTGGTCGTTTGCGCCAAAGAGGAAGGACGCGAAGGCGTGGGCACTGCCCTGCACCCACTGGTCTTCCTGCTCATCGCGCGCGGCCATGAGTTTGAGCAACGTGACCGTCAACCGGCCAGCCGGGTCTTCAATTTCGTCAGCGTCCGCACGGCAAATATAGCCAATGCCGTGATCGCACGACTCGACGTGTTCCGCGCAGCCCATATCGTGCGCGATCTCGATGGCAAGCTGGCCGATGTGCGTGCGCAGGCGCTCCGGCTCGTCCTGCCCGGCGTCGATGTACCAGATATCCGATATCGGATACAGGCCACCGGCCTGCACGGGGATCGATTTCAGGACATTGGCCGTAAAGTTCTGCGGCGGACGCTCTCCGGTCAGACCGGCCACCATCTCCTGCATCGCGCTGACTCTGGGCAGTTCTCCGGCAGGCGAAACAATGTGCGCCTGCACAAAGGCTGCCTGTTCCTCATAATGATCTGTTTCCGGTACACCGGATACACTGGCATGTTCAACAGGCGTTATCGGTTTCGGCGGCTCCGCTCTGGACGGTTTGCTCATTCTTGGCGACTTGGGCAGCACCATCGCCATAATCTCTTCTTCGGTCGCCAACGGCTTTTTAACTTCCGGCTTGGACAGAAGGGCCGCTTCGTTAAATTCCCCGGCGGGGATTGGTGGTACACTCAGCAATTCGTGCCAGCGTGCCTTCTCGGACAACTCCAGCGCCGCCATGTTGTAGCCAACCCCAAAGAGATCGGCGATGCGCCCGGTCAGTTCATCCTCGAAGCGCTTGTAATGAAACTGGTCGGGCGTATCGTCAAACATCGCCAGCGTTTCTTGAAACACGTCCGAGAATTCGCCATCGATCCCCAGAAACACCTCTTCGGCGGCGCCATCGGGCACCTGGGAGAATTTCTCCCACGCGGCGTTGGCCGCCTTGCGCAGACTGAGAATCCGCTCAACCTGTTTTTTGCTCAAACCGCCATATAGTGAGTTCGGCAGCACGGGTAGTAAAAAGTTGACCGCGTCTTCCATCTTGCTGACAACACTTTGGCTGACGGGATAGCCATCTGTGGATAGCCTTTGCGCCAGGTCGCGTTGGGATAATTCATATCCGGTTTCCTGCTCGTAAATCTCACGCGCTTTCACCACCGCGAGCGCCCGTTCGATAAACGTCAGCGCCCCATGCAGTTCATTCTCGGCAAGATGTCCGGTCAGCGCGGTAATCTCGTTGACCCATGGCCGGAACATGCAGTGGATCCTGAAAAATCTCTCATCCCTCGTTTCCGACCACAATTCCCGCAGAATGGACAATCGGGTATTGCCGCCGTTGCGGATAATGTAGTGATTGGCCCCCGGCCTGCGGGTGATCGCCGGTGGCGCGTCCAGCCCCCGTTCACGGATCGACGCCTTGATATCGTCAAAGAGCGGATTCTTGCTCAGACGCGGATTGAGTTCATAGGCTCTCAATTCGTCAAGTGTCACCACCATCGGTGTATCCACGAGCGGATCGGAAAGTTGTGTCGTCGTCTTGTTGCTTTTGCCAAAGCCATCGACGAGAAGGGTCTGTTTCAGATCGGCAGGAGTTGGTTTTTTCATTTTGGCAACTCCGGTCTGAGGTTTTGCGGGACTTTGCCGCTCACTTCTGCAAATAATGCTTCCCATTGAGGAAAAAGTTCAATGGTCAGCGCCCGGATCGTTTCCAATGCGGCAGGTGCTGTTCTTTTGACAGGCTTAAAACGTTCATAGCGATGGACCGGCATTTTGAGCGTTGAAGAATGTTGATAGGCTTCAATGGCCGGAATCGTCGTGTGCAACACCCTGATTCCATCAGCGCTACCGAACACCTCACGCAATGTCTGCTGGATCAGCCGGGCATTGCTTGATACCGTCGGTACCCGGTTGATCAGCATGTCGATCACCGGAATTTCAATGCCCAGGCGTTTATAGGGAGCAATATCCTCGATCAGTTGCAGTGTGCCGCGCTTGAATTCCCTGGCGGCCAGCGCTTCGGGCGTCACCGGCGAAATCAACCGATTTGAAGCGATCACCGCCATTTCCAGCATCACGCTCCTCGCCCCTTGGGTATCAATCAGCAGCAGATCGTAATTCGCTTCAAACACCGGCAGAAGATTGCGCAACCGGAATCTTCCGTCCGGCGCATGCAGCAGCATGGTGCCCAACTGACCGTCGCGGTCATTGGAGATCACCAGATCGAGATTCTGGATCGCGGTATGCGACACCAGTTTGTCCAGACGCTGCTCATTGTGGGCGATCAGTTCAAAAACGCCGCATGGCGCGGTAGAACGTAGCGTGTAATGGCTGGAAAGTGCCGGTTGGTTATCAATGTCCAGCAACAGCACCCTCAGCCCGGCATCGGCGGCAAATGCGCCCAGATTGGCCGCGACCGTGGTTTTGCCGACACCGCCCTTAGTCGAGACGATTGATACTGTAAGCATCGTCTTTTCCTTCTACACGTCAGAAAAAGACTCTTTACGCTCTTCTATCCACGCATCTATTTCCTGCTCATCCCAGGCGACCGCCCGGATACCAATGCGTACGCTCTGCGGGAAAAGCCCTTCCCGCATCAAACGGTAAATCGTCGTTCTGGAAAATCCTGTCTTGTCCTCGACGACTTTCCGTCTGAGCAAACGCTTTCCACCTGCCTGTGCCAAACCTTTGTAGGCCATGTTGTGTCTCCTTAAGTACGTGGACTTCAGGTTAGTCACGTTTCTTGTTTTTTAATATTAGAAATACAGAATGGACAGCTATGGTTTTTATTATGGCGAAACAAAGATGTTTATTTATATTTTCTCGGTATAGGTCTATATCCAAAATGAACGTAATTAAAAAGCGACAGTTTTTGTTTGACGAATGCGAAAGATCAGGCCAGTTTTTCGGCCTGCGCGATGAACTCCAGCACATGGCTTTCCTGTTTTTTCATCTGCAAGCAGATGTAAGTATCTATCGTATGACTGGTCTGGCTGACCGGCCTGCACACCATATCTTCTTTGGTGTGCGGCTGACACATTTTTGAACTGATCAGGCTGACCCCAAAACCAGCCTGCACCAGCGCCATCATCATACAAACAGATTGCACATGCTCAATGTCGGGCGGTTTTTGTCCCGTCGATGCCAGACAGCTTTCCACCTGATGCCGCAGTCCTTCGAATCGTGAAGACGCCAACACGATTTGCGGATACCGCACCACTTCCGATATTGGCACCGTAGCGAACGACTGCAATGGATGCCTCTGGGGGAGCAAAACAGCATAGTTGTCCCGCCATAAGAGTTTGCAATGAATGCCTTGATCTCTGATTCTGCTCTTCATAATGCCGACATCAAACAGGTCCCGCTGCAAACCCATCCGCAAATGCGCATGATCCACCTCGAACAGTTGGATTTTCAAAGCGCGTATCTCTTCACGGATCATGACAAGTAAATTTGAAAATCTGTTGGCGTCGATCAAGTCCGAAATCGCCACCCGTAATTCGCCAATCGCGCCCTTGCCTGCGGCAATAGCGGCTTTTTTGGCCGCATCCAGTGTGCACAGGATACGGTCAGCGTACATCCGCAACACAGCGCCAGCGCGTGTCAATGTCGTCTTTCTGGTGCTGCGGATGAACAGTTTAACGCCCAACTCGCTTTCAAGCTCCTTGATGGCCCTGGACAATGGCGGTTGGGCAATGTGCAGTTTTTGGGCGGCTAATGAAAAATTCTTAACTTCGGCAAGAACAGAAAAATACCTTAGCTGATACAACTTCATCTGGCTCCCTTAGTTTCAAAATACAAAAGTGCATTTGTAACGGAAGAAAAAGGGAGCCTGCACATAATTGCATAACAATGCGGTGCGCATTTTTCATCTCTAGAAAACAAATCGCATGTTGAAGTTATTTTATGTTTCAAATTTATCACATCTTTTATCGGGCATAAAAAAACCGCCCTGATGACAAGACGGTTAATGTTGATCGTTTACGGTGACTCAGGCGACACGCTGACACTGTTGTGTCTGCAAGCCTTCGGCTTCCCACAAGTCGAGTTGATCTGCCCACTGCTGCATCATTACAGCACGCTGTTCGATGTATTCAGCGTGGTTGTACGCGCCCCGGATTGTATCCTTGTCGGAATGCGACAGTTGGGCTTCGATCCAGTCCTTGTTGAAGCCCATTTCATTGAGCGCGGTGGAAATAGTGGCGCGGATGCCGTGGCCCGTCAGCCTGTCCTTGTAGCCCATGCGACGGATGCCGTAGTTCAGGGTGTTTTCGCTGATGATTTTCTTTGGCTCGAACTGGTGGCACAGCAGGTATTTCTGCCACGGGAAGCGGCACTCCAGCAGACGCTGCACAATCGCCACCGCCTGATCCGGCAGCGGCACCAGGTAAGGCGGAATGTTGGAGTTTGAAGTACGTACCTTGCGCTGCAACTGTTTGACCAGTTGCGGCGGAATCCGCCAAATTTTGTTTTGCAGATCAAAATGTTCCGGTTCCGCATAGCGTAACTCGCCCGTGCGCACCCCTGTCAGGAATAGCAGCTTGATCCCCAAACGGGTCTGCTCATAGCCTGGATAATGCGCCAGCACCGCTAAAAAGCCGGGCAGTTCACTGGTTTTAAGGAAGGGATTGTGCTGTGCCGGTAGCGCAGGCAAGGTTACGATGTCCAGATCGGCAACCGGATTGCTGTTGATCAGCCCTTCGGCCAGAGCGTGCCGGAACAGTTCATTCAACCAGCCCCGGCATTTGACCGACATGGACAGTGCGCCACGGCTTTCAATACCACGGATGACCTTGAGTACATCAGCGCGGGTAATGTCGCCAAGCGCCATATCTCCCATGGCGGGCAGGAAGTCTTTTTGCATGTAGCGACCGATCTGCACCACTGTACTTTGCCGGTGTGTCGATTGATCGTGCCCGAGTTTTTTAATGCGAAATATCTGCCACTGCTGGGCAAATTCGGCAAAGGTAAGTTGATTGGGGGTTGGGGATTCTTGTTGACGCAGTGCCTTGCGCTCTTCTTGCGGATCGATTCCCTTGGCAAGTTGCGTCTGTGCGTCCTGACGTAGAAGACGCGCATCTTTCAAACCAACAGCCGGATAAGTTCCTAGTGATATACGGAATTGCTTATTCTGAAAGTAGTACCGGAAATGCCACGCCTTTGAACCTTTGGGTGTGACATAAAGACCAAGCCCGCCGCCATCCGTCAATGTGTATGGTTTCTTTTTGGGCTGTGCGTTTTTAACTCTGAGTTCTGATAATGCCATCGCTTATCTCCTAAAATTTGAATTAAGAGGATTTTTGCTTTAGATGCTTGAATCTGAAAGCAAAAAAGCGAAATAGGCGATGTACTTATTTTTTCAATCGAGATACTTAATTGTGTACTCAATTGAAGCGGATTGTATGGCAACTTATGCACCTTTATGGCAACTCAAATTTCCATTTATCCGTTGTCTTTCAACGACTTAGGGTACTTGCGGGAAGTCACGGCAACTCAAAGTGGTGGAGGATGACGGGATCGAACCGACGACCCCCTGCTTGCAAAGCAGGTGCTCTCCCAGCTGAGCTAATCCCCCTTAAGGATTCGTTGACGTCTTCCTGTCTTCGTGGTGGGTCTGGTTGGTCTC
>NZ_CAWUGC010000010.1:0-68272 GCF_963921665.1 Saezia sanguinis | reverse complement strand
TCTATCCACGCTTCAGCTAAGTAAGAGAAAGCTGCTGCCAACTCGCTTGAACTGCAGGCTCTGTAATAAATAAACCGCCAACTTATTTAGATGATTTTGTTTAGCTGAGGTTCGTTGTAATAACCACCTCAGCTTTTGTAAAAAAGTTTATTTCTTTTTTGTGATTTAGTTCACGCTGTCTGATAGGGCATGGCATTTGTGCTGCTTATTTTTCTACAAATACTTGCCTGAAAGCCATTAATCGTTCGTTTGTTCTTTTTTTGACATTTTTGTAAATTTAAACTGACATTTGTTGTAAGCATAATTTGTAAAAAAAGACAATTTTGTTGCATGAGTGAATAGGTGCAAACATGGTGTGATTTATTGCACCGAATTTAGTTTGTTTGCGTTGAATTTATGTGTTGGAAATGCATTGCTTTGATCTGATACAAAAGCTGTTGTTAATGTGAACAGATATATCAGATAGTTGCACAAGGTGTGAAATAGTACCTAACTGAAATGACACATTTCGATTAGCAATTTTTATAATTTAAATAACGAATAAAAGATTTATGGCAAAAGATTTATGAGTGCATATTGCTCGTAATGAATTTTTAGGCGGCTCTTCGCCAGGCGCCAGTGTGGCGCCAGTTGGATCTCAAGGCAAGTATCTCGGTTCTACGGAGTTTGTGACTCCTGTGGTTGAGTACGATCTGGTTTTTGAAATTTTGAGAGCGTAGACATGAAAAAACGAAACACATTAAAAGCACGCCGCAAAGAACTTTGCATTCGCATTGCCGCAGCTCTAAGCATGGGTTTGGGCAGCAGTTTTGCGGCAATGGCAGATTCGGCTTCTTGTACGGTGTCAGGAGATGGGTTGACAATTACCTGTTCAGGACAGTATTCGCCTTATGAGCAGTCCCGGCTGAATTATGAAAATGTGATTTTCAATATGACTGGTTCCTGGGGTACCAGCCCTGATATTCAGGGGGTAGGTATCTATGCCAATGGCGGTAGCCGTATTGCACAGAATAATGTCACAATCACAACGAATGGCTCCACGGCAGATGCAATCCGTACCAATGGCATCACAACAGTCATTATTCCTGGTAAGCTGGTTATTCGCACAGAAGGGTCATCTGGAGACGGTATCAATGCGACGGTTAGAAGCGCGGCGACGGTTACAATTGGTGATGACGCAGAGATTTACTCAAAAGGTGGTGTTGCCGTACGTGCTAACCTGTCTAATATTTCAACGACCGCATCCAACAGCATTACGATAGGTACTGGTGCTATTCTTAAAACCGACGCTGCGGGGGCGAATACATCTTCTTCAACAGGGTATGCTGTTTATGCTGGGAACCGTGATCGTGAGTCAGAAACCCTGCCGCATGGAAATGCCACTGTAGTGATTGGTGATGGCAGTCAAATTACTACAGCAGGTAGCAAAGCGTATGCTGTTTATGCAAATAAAACAGGGCAAATCCAGCTTGGCAATACCACGATTGTTACGACAGGACAACAAGCGCATGGTATTGTAACCATGGATGGAACGATTGGTCAGTGTCCTTCTTCGGGTATTTCAAGTGCGCTTTGCTTGGCTCTTGGATCTAATTTGACAAATGTTACGGACTTTGCAGGCGGTCAGGTATATTTGGCCGGTGACACTGCTATTACGGTGGATGTGAGCAAAGGCAGCTATGCCATGTATTCTTCAGGGGCGGAGTCTTTGATCACCTCCGAAACCATGGAAGGTCTCTCTGCTTCTGGCGTATATACTGTTACAGGGGATCTGGTTGCCGATAGGGAAGGCGGGATCAGGTTGAATGCAACGGCAGGGTCTGTATTCAACAGCAATGTGAATGTAGTAGGTACCACGACACCGACGGGGTTAGACAATTCGTTTATCGACCTGGTTATGAGTGGCACTCAACTCACTGGTAATATTGATGCCAGCGTGTCAGGTGTTGCTACTTTAGATGTTATCGAAAATTCAGTGGTTGCCGGAAATATCACTGCCAACTCTGCAGGGGTAGTGAATTTCGGTGCAGACAGCTCCACCTATACAGGGGATGTGACAGCACTGGATGGTGGTCGTGTGCAGATGATGCTGACCAGTGGCACGGTGTTTACCGGGGCGACGGATAAAACCAATGCGGCAACAGCGGCCAGCGTGGCTGACGGCACGATCAATATCACGATGGACGGCGCGGCGACACATTGGCAGTTGACAGGCGACTCTAACGTTAATAACCTGGTGATGACCAATG
Organism: Saezia sanguinis; assembly: GCF_963921665.1. Classification (NCBI taxonomy): domain Bacteria; kingdom Pseudomonadati; phylum Pseudomonadota; class Betaproteobacteria; order Burkholderiales; family Saeziaceae; genus Saezia; species Saezia sanguinis. The sequence goes on along the minus strand of NZ_CAWUGC010000010.1, from coordinate 66,023 downwards.
GTGCCCAGGTTTCTATTGGTGACCAGAGTGTGCTGCCGGTGACAAGCTTGAACCGGACAGTTCTTACTGTAGACAATCTCAGCGGTAATGGCGGTATTTTTAACGCCCGTACTGAAATGTGTGACAACGAAGCTGACCGGCTGGTCATTACCAACAGTTCCAGTGGCAGCCACTATCTGCATTTTAACGATGCCAAGGCAGGTTCGTATTTTGGTGTTGAAGAGGCGTTGGTGGTCGAGTTTACAGGCAGTGATGCCACGCAGAACCAGGCAACGTTCAGCAGTGCCGGTGTGGACGTGGGTCCTTATGTGTATTCTCTGGAATTCAAAGCGGATAGCAACTGGTATCTGAATACCTCGACGGTAACGCCGCCGAAAACGGTTGATCCTCAGCAGCCCCAGATCATTACGCCGACACCGCCGACATTGAATAATGCCGCGGACCGTTCAGCCAACATACTGAATATCAATTACCTGCTCAACTATGCAGAAATTCAAACGCTGCTGCAGAGAATGGGTGAGTTGCGTCAGGCTCCCGGAGCACAGGGAGATGTTTGGGTCAGGGTGATGACTGGTGAAATGGATAAATTTGACGGGGTTCGCCTCTCAAGTTTTGACATGAAGTATTCGGGCGTGCAAATTGGTGTAGACCGTCAGCTTGACATTGAAGGGGCTGGCCAGGCTTATGTTGGCGTCATGGCAGGGACTTCCAAGGCGAATGCTGATTATGCCGTTGGCAGTGGTGATACCAAGAGCTACCATGTCGGTGTTTACGGCACTTACAAAGCGGATGACGGATTCTATGTCGATGGTATTGCCAAATATGTTTACATGGATAACAGCTTTAATACGCTGACCAGCAATGGTTACTATGTGGATGGCGATGGCAGCACCAAAGGGTTCACGATTGGTGTGGAGGCAGGTAAACGCTTTTACATTACCCAGCCTCAACAGGGCTGGTACCTGGAGCCTCAGGCCCAGTTGACTTTCTCGCACCAGAATGGCGCAACGATCAATTCCAGCACCGGTCTGAGAACGGATCTGGACAGCTATGATTCGACCCTGGGGCGTCTGAGTGTGATTGCTGGTTACAGCATCACCGAAGGCAAGAACCCGATTGATGTTTATATTAAAACGGGCTATGTCAGAGAGTTCAGTGGCGATACCGGGTACACCTTCAACCACTACAATCATGAGAGTTATGATTTTGGTGGCGGCTGGTGGGATAACGGTATTGGTGTGAACATGCAGATCAATGGCCGGCATAACATCTATATGGATGCAACCTATGCCAAGGGTGGCAGCTTTGATCATAAGCAGCTCAACATCGGTTACCGGTTCAGTTTCTAAGCCGCCCGGATGATATTTGCGGTAATGCAAAACGCCCTGACACTGTTCAGGGCGTTTTTATTTTGGGTTGAGGAGACTCGTTGCCTGTTTGTGGTGATGGTTTGTGCAGGACTATGGTGATTGAAATGTGCAGTCAGAAGGAGTCATCAGCGTTCAAAACGGATGATGCCTTCCGTTTGTGTCATGTGCAGTTTCCCGATGACATCCATGCCTAGCAATGCCTGTCCGGAATGGTCTGGCAACACCCCCATGCGCAGGTTGTCCATCTGTACCCCGCCTTCCAGGTTAAGGTTACCGCGTACCACGTTGTTTCTTGTCGTGCCATTGGCGGTATTGAAGGTGACGCGCCCCACCACAGGCAGTTGGGCTTTTTCTGCCAGACTCTGCGGAATGGATGTCATGCTGGCCCCGGTATCAATCAAAAAGGTAATCTGATGTCCGTTGATGTCACCGCTCCAGTGGTAATGGCCGTCCCGCGCACGCTTGATTTCGATGACGTTATCTGTAACGGAAAAGCTGGATTTGTTTTGTGCAGATTCAAACCATAAAACAGCTAAAAAGACAGCGGTACCGATAAGCAGCCAGATAATGACCAGCTTAAATGTGCGTGGAAGCTCATTCATATTAAAAAGTATAAGGGCTAAAAGCGGAAAGCTTTATTTTCGCTGAATTTTGTGCGGAATAGTTTCTTGTTAAAAAGCACTGTTTTTTTAAAAAATCAATACACCAAAAGGATTAGTTTTTCCTATGCAAACGGTGGATTTACGTCCGTTATGTTCGTCCGTATATTACGATATGATAGTATAGATGTATCAATTTTAATTATGGGGGATAGCATGCGTTCTAAATTTACCCGTCTGATTGCAGCCGTACTGTTGCTGTGTTCCACCCATCTGGTTTTTGCCCAGGAGCTGATTGTTTCAGCGGCGGCCAGCCTGAGCAATGCATTCAAGGATGTGGGAGAGGCTTTCGAGAAGCAGAATCCGGGGGTCAAGGTTACTTTCAATTTTGCCGCTTCCGGCGTATTGCTGCGCCAGATTGAGCAGGGGGCACCGGTGGATGTGTTCGCCAGCGCTGACCAGGCAACAATGGACCGGGCAAAAGATCTGATTGCAGATAGCACCCGTTTTGATTTTGCACGCAACACACTGGTACTGATTGTTCCTGCGGGCGCCACACAGCAGCCAGCCAAACTGGAAGATCTGAAGGAAAGCGCATATCGCACGATTGCCGTAGGTACTCCCAGCAGTGTGCCGGCAGGCAATTACACGCAACAGGTCATGCAAAAAGAGCAACTGTGGAGCGTTTTGGAACCTAAGTTTGTGTTTGGTGAAAATGTGCGTCAGGTTTTGCAGTATGTATCGCGGAAAGAGGCTGATGCAGGGTTTGTGTACGGTACCGATGCAGCTTTGAGCGCCAATGAGGTGACTGTTGCGCTGGTGGTACCTACCGAAAGTGCCATTACATACCCGATGGCTCAGATCAAAGCGTCTGACAAGCCTGAACTGGCTGGGAAGTTTATGCAGTTTGTCGTGAGTGAAGACGGACAGAAAATTCTGGCACGTTACGGTTTTGTTTCACCTTAATAGCTTGTCCAAAAGCAGGAGAGTTGAGCCGTTGCCTGCTTAAGTAGCAAATGAACAATGTAGTTTCGGCTTCTTTGCTTGAAAGTCTTTCGCCTCTGTGGTTGTCAGTACAGGTAGCGGTTGCAGCAACCGTACTGGCAAGCATACTGGGGGTAGGGTGCGCCTTGCTGATGGCCAGAAAGAATTTCAAGGGCAAGGAGCTGCTGGATACGCTGTTCATTTTGCCCATGGTGTTGCCGCCTACCGTCATGGGGTACTACCTGATTGTGCTGCTGGGCCGCAGCAGTGCAGTAGGGGGGTGGTTTGAGCAGACGCTGGGCATTCGCTTCATGTTTACCCTTAAGGGGGCGATTGTGGCAGCGACGGTGGTGGCTTTTCCGCTGGTTTATAAATCGGCGCGGGCTGCGTTTGAAGAGATTGCAGAGGAATATATTGAGGCTGCGCGCAGCCTGGGTGCCAGAAATTGGTCAATCTTCTGGCGTATCAGTCTGCCTTTGGCTATGCGCGGCATTATGGCCGGTGTGATGCTGGCCCTGGCGCGGGCGTTGGGTGAGTTTGGTGCAACGCTGATGATTGCAGGCAATATGCCGGGGAAAACACAAACACTCTCAATTGCCATTTATCAGGCGGTGCAGGATGGAAAAGATACGCAGGCCTGGATTCTGACAGCAATTGTGTGTGTGGTGTGTATTGCGATTTTGTTGTCAATTGGTTCGCTTTTGCGTAAACAGGTGGTTGCGAGGATGACATGAGGGGAGACTGCAAAATGAAGAATATGCAGGATTTGATACCGGAAATGGAAGTGCAGGACGTGCTGGAGAAGGCCAAATCAAAGCGGCGCTCCAAACCGGAGACACCCGTCAAAGTGCGCTGGCGCATGCGTGTTTTATACGGAGACCTGATCGCCATTGGCCCTGGCAAAGTGTCTTTGCTGGAAGCTGTGCGTGACTATGGGTCCATTACTGCGGCGGCAAAAAGCCTGGGGATGTCGTACCGGCGGGCCTGGCTGCTGTTGAATGATATCAACAGCGCATTGGCGAGCCCGGCCATTGTCTCAAGCCATGGTGGTGCCAGTGGGGGGACCAGCCAGTTGACAGAGGTTGGAGAACAGGTGATTGCGCTGTATCGCCAGATAGAACAGCAGGCATCGGCTGCCAATCAAAAAGAGTTGAGCCAGTTGTTGGGCTTGTTGAAATGATTCGGGGATAGCATTGTTGTTTTTGCCTGAACTCCGGTCAATCTGAAGTACGATGATACTGTTGCTGAAGCAGCTGTCTCATTTTTGAATGAAAAAGGATCCAACATGAAAACCAGTGCACGTAATTGTTTTGAAGGAACCGTGGTTCAGGTAAAGCGGGGCGCGGTCAATGACGAGGTAGAGCTGGAGGTTGGCCATGGTATCAAGATTACGGCCATTATTACCCACGAAAGCACAGAAAAGCTGGGCGTTAAAACAGGGGTAAAAGCGTTTGCGCTGGTTAAGGCATCGTTTGTGATTGTCTCAACAGATATACAAGGCGTGAAACTGTCAACACGCAACTGCCTGGCCGGCAATGTTACCCAGGTGGAGCCGGGTGCCGTGAATTCTGAAGTGGTCATCGACCTTGGCAATGGGTGTTTGATCACCGCCATTATCACCAACCAGAGCTGTAAAAATATGGGCTTGAAGGCCGGGGTATCCGCTACGGCGATATTCAAGGCGTCCAGTGTGATTTTGGGTGTGGCTTCGTGACGGCTATATAACTGCTTAATCAGACGGGGTGTCTGTTCTGAGGGTGTTATTCAGGGCGCTGGCGGCGTATTGGGTCAGCGCCTTGGTCAGTATTTGAAGCAGATCGGATTCCAGGCCCCAGCAGTGCCAGTACAGTGATATTTCAACGCTGCAGCCTGGCAGCAGGCGGGTCAGTGTGCCTTGTTGTATCAGGTCATGTACCAGAATCTGGGGGACGACGGAAGCACCCCAGCCTGCCAGTACCGCCCTGACCTGTGCTTCAGAGGAAGGGACATAAATCTGCTTGAGTGCAATATGCCTGAGCCCTAATGCTTTGGCAACCAGATGTTGCTGCATGTCGTCTTTGCGGTTGAAAGCGACAAATGGAAGTTCACGGATGCGCAGAGAAAAAGGTTGTCCTTCCAGCTTGCGCGCCACCATCTCGGGCGTGGCAACAGCGACATAAGTCATGGAACCCAGGTGAATCATCTGGCAGCCGCGCAAAGGCTCCGGTTGCGTGGTCACGCACCCGAGAACCTGCCCCTGGCGCAGCCATTCGTGCGTAAAGTCCTGGTCATCGGTAATGATCTCCAGTGCAATGCCGCGCTCAATAACGGGCTGCAGTGCCGGCAGTGCCCAGGTGGCAATGCTGTCGGCATTGATTGCAATGGATATGCGGGCCTGCTCCATGTTGCCCAGGTGGGTGCTGGGTGCGAGTTCCTGCAGGTCATGGGTCAGGTCGGCCCGTAACAGGCGCTGCTGGCGCGCGTAACGCAACAGCAGGCTGCCGGCCTGTGTCGGCTGTAAAGGACGGTTGCGCACAATCAGCACCGTGCCAATGCGCGATTCCAGCGCCTTGAGCCGTTGCGAAACAGCAGACTGGGTAATATCCAGCCGTTGTGCGGCACGTTCAAAGCTGCCTTCTTCTACCAGGGCAACCAGGCATTCCAGTGCATCCGGATCGATGAAACTCATGTATTAGATTAACTGATGGAATATGAAATACTTTAATCCATCTTCATTTTTCTGTCAGCGTGCCAGATACTGTGCTTTTTCCTGGCAGGAGTATTTCCATGAAGGTGGTCGTTTTAGGCGCAGGCGTTATCGGTACATTGACAGCCTGGTATCTGCTGGAGCATGGGCATGAAGTCATCATCATTGACCGCGCCAGCGCGGCGGCCATGGAAACTTCGTATGCCAATGGCGCCCAGATTTCCGTTTGTTACTGCGAGCCCTGGGCCAATCCGGCTGCACCGCTCAAGTTGCTGAAATGGTTGCCCCGTGATGATGCGCCGTTGTTGTTTCGGCTCAAACTCGACCCGCATCAATGGTCCTGGGGGCTGAGGTTTTTATCTCAGTGTACAGGGTCAGCATTTGACCGCAATGTGCGGCAACTGGTGGCTTTGGGGCAGTACAGCCATGCAGCGTTTCACGAGGTATTTGCCAAAACAGGGATTGAGTGTAACCGTGAGGAAAAGGGGATTTTGCATTTTTTTACCTCGCAACAGGCCATGGATAATGGCAGCCATGAAGCCGCGGTAATGCAGCGTTATGGTGTCAAGCGCGATGTCATCAGCCGCGAGGCGGTGTTGCAGGTTGAACCTGCTTTACAAAGCTTTGCCGAGCATATTGTGGGAGGCACTTATACACCGGAGGATGAATCCGGCGATGCTTTTGTGTTTGCCCAAAAACTGATGAAACTGTGTCTGGCGCGTGGTGCCACTGCATTGTTTCAAACCGATATTCTGGGGTTTGAGTGTCATGGTGCGGGGGTGACGGGGGTGCAGGTTAAAGACCAGAACACAAGGGAAGCCAGCACCATCAAGGCAGATGCATATGTTGCGGCACTGGGGTCTTTTACAGCGCCTTTGTTGCGCCGTATCGGCATATACCTGCCGATCTATCCGACAAAAGGTTATTCCGCAACCATGCGCCTGAAACAGCCGGAAAAAGCCAGTTCTGTCAGTATGCTGGATGATGATTTTAAAATTGCCATTTCGCGTTTGGGTGACAGCATACGCATTGCCGGCACGGCAGAAACTGCCGGGTATGACACGTCATTAAACTCCTCTGTTTCCAAGGTGCGCTGCAAAATGCTGGTGGAGCGGTATGAACAGTTGTTCCCTGGCGTGGCGGATACGACAGAACCGAATTTCTGGGCCGGGCTGCGGCCTTCCACACCCAGCAATGTTCCGATCATGGGCCGCAGTAAATATGGCAACCTGTGGATCAACAGCGGACATGGGTCATTGGGGTGGACGCACAGCGCAGGTTCAGGCCGCGCGGTGGCGGAACTGATCAGCGGTAAAAAGCCGGATCTGGCATTCCGGTTTTGTGGGGTTTGATGTCACCCCGTGTATGATGCAAGCTGGTGCAAGCGCAGCGCAATACAGCCGCCTTGTGTAAAAGGGAGATGAGATGCAGGTCAGTCTGATTGCACATTGACCATATCGCGCACATAAGACGTGCCGACACGGGTTTCAATGGCCGCGCATAAGGGATGGAAAAATCCCAGATGACGCATGATCTCGGCTGTAGCAAACAAGGGAGCTGCCAGCAGTGTAGGGAACTGGAAGCGGAACAGAAAATAGTTGCCCTCGTACCAGTGCCCCAGCCGATGCAGCAGGTAGCCCAGTAACAGCACAATACTGCCGCTGATAAGGCCCAGCCATGAATAAAACAACTGTCCGGCACAAAACAGCACGGCAATCAGAACGCTGGTCACCAGCCCCAGATAACCAGCAAAATAAACATAAAAGCCTGTAATCCCAAGTAACAGTAGCGCACCCGCAGGAGCAGGCCAGTTTGGCCATTGCCACAGCAGGGGGCTGAGCAGCCATCCCATGGCCAGCATCATGATGGGAATGCAGATGGTATGCAACAGAATATTGCGCTGGTCACGGTGTAGCGCAGCATATTGCATCAAAGCGGTAGGAGGCTGTGCGTGCATGATGGGGTTGCGCTTTCTGTGTATCAAAAAATGAATGTATACATTACTTATATGCCAGTATGGTACAAAAATCAATCATTAAAAATGAGATAAATCATTTTTCCCGTAATGGCATCGCATGTATTTTGTGATAACGGTAAAAGTTAACGTTTTGGCGTAACGCGGCTGGCGCTGTACAACAGTGCGTGTTCAGAGTGATTGTTGAATAAAAACAATGTATTTTTGATAAAAAAGTCGAATGGTTTTGCGCTGTAGCCACATGGTTGCAAGGGTATTGAATAAGGGTGGAGGGCATGGTGTTTGAGTTGCCGGCAGGCGGTAACTTGCGGTGAGATAAATTGCATGTTAAGGTACTAGGCCGTTTTTATTTTGATAAAAGAAAAAGGACTGTTCCGATATGCCGCCCATGCTTCCCCTGAAAGGGTTTACTTTTCTGCTGGTGTTTCAATGCCTTGGCGAGCTGATATCGCGTTTGCTGCACTGGCCGATCCCCGGGCCGGTGCTTGGCATGCTGCTGCTGGTTCCGTGCTTATCATTTCTGTCTGTCCGCGAGCCTGTTGAGTCGTGTGCCAACTTTCTCATATCGCACCTGTCGCTGCTTTTTCTGCCGATCAGTGTCGGTGTGTTGACGCAACTGCCTTTGCTGCAGGAGTACAGTATTCGCATTCTGCTGGTGCTGTTCATTTCGTGTGCTTTGGGTTTGCTGGCCACCGGATGTTTGCTGGCCTGGTGGTTACCTTCTGAAGAACGGTCAAAAGAGGCATTGGCAGCAGTTCAGGAACAGAAAACCCAGGAAGAGGCATGACATGACAGATAATTTTCAGGATTTTTGGGTGTACCTTTCTTCCACGCCATTGATGGGGTTGACGCTGACGTTGATTGCGTATTTGATGGCCTACAGCTTTTATACATGGCGGCGCTATGCACCATGGGCGACACCGCTGGTATGGGCCACTTTGCTGATTATTGCGGTACTGCTGCTGTCCAACACCAGCTATACCACTTACTTTGAAGGGGCGCAGTTCATTCATTTTCTGCTGGGGCCTTCGGTGGTTGCGATGGGGCTGCTGCTGTGGTTGCGCTGGGCTGATCTGAAACGGCAGATGTGGCCATTGCTGGGGGCTTCGCTGATTGGTGGCGCCGTTGCCGTGATCTCGGTGGTGCTGCTGGCATGGGCTTTCGGGCTGCCGCCGAAAATCATTCTGTCACTGACGCCCAAATCGATGACAACATCTGTGGCCATGGGGGTGGCGGAAAAAATCGGCGGTGAAATTTCTCTGGTAGCGGTTTTTACCATTATCACCGGCGTGATGGGTGCTTTGATGGGGCCACTGCTGTTCAAACTGGCACGGATCAAATCGGATGCGGCGCGCGGTTTTGCCCTGGGGACCGCCAGTCACGGTATCGGAACGGCCAGCGCCTTCCAGATCAGCCCCACGGCAGCAGCTTATGCCGCGCTGGCAGTGGGTGTGCAGTCCGTCTTGGGGGCGGTACTGATACCGCTGATATACCACTGGTTTTTTTAATGCAATAAATTACGCATCTGTGGGCGGATTGCTTTTTTTAAGCTGTAGTGCACGTTCATACAGTTTGTTTTTGGGCTGACCGGTTAAGCGTGCAATCAACTGTGCCGCGGCTTTGGTTGGCATATGTGCCAGTGCCAGCGTTAACGCGTCGTCGTGCGCCTCCGCATCAGATGCGGTTTTGGCAGCAGGCGGATGAATGATGCAGACAAACTCGCCCTTTTTGTGTTCGGGGCGTTGTTGCAGCCAGGTGGGCAGATGTTCTGCCGGGTATGTGACAATCTGCTCAAACTGTTTGGTCAGCTCGCGCGCCAGTGTGACAGTGCGTGCAGGAGCCAGTTGTGCCAGTTCCTGAACCAGCGTTTCGATGCGGTGCGGCGCTTCCAGCAACACAACAGCATGGGGTAAAGCGATCAGTTCTGTCAGACAGTGCTGGCGTTCCTGGGCTTTGGTGGGTAAAAACCCATGAAATAAAACATCACCCTCTGTGATGCCTGCGGCCGACAGTGCAGTAATGACGCTGCTGGCACCTGGCAGCGCGACGATACGCAGGCCAGCATGGCTGACTGCGGCCACTGCACGGGCGCCAGGGTCTGAAATGGCCGGGGTGCCGGCATCGGTTACCAGGGCAATGCGTTCTCCTTGCTGCAGGCGCCGCAGGAGTTCAGCGGTGGCATGCTGTTCATTGTGCTGGTGCAGCGCAAACAGCGTTTTGGACGTAATGCCGTAATGGCTGAGCAACAGACGCGTGTTGCGTGTGTCTTCGCAGGCAATGGCATCTGCCAGTTGCAGCACATGAAGGGCCCTGAACGTGATATCTGCCAGATTACCGATGGGGGTTGGCACAAGGTATAAAGTGGCATCCGGGTAATTCTGTGTGCCGGCAATCTGGCTGGCCGCTTCCAGCAGGATATCATGTGAATAAGCGCTCATGGTCGTTTTTGTGCGAGCTGGCATCAAATAATTGCAATACAGCCATTGTATCGGGATCAGGTGCACGGCATCCGTCGCGGGTCGGTGTTGCCTGCTGAACTTTAAGACCAATCCGGATTCATAGTATCATAGCGTCAGCAGGGCAGTTTTTGCCCGGGGAATGTGTAAAGAACCATGTTTTGGCATAGGGCTGCTAAAGGGTCTGGCGCGTGTGCAGAGGATGCAGCGCTGCGCTACCTGAAAAAACAGAACATGAGTCTGCTGGCCCGTAACTTTCAGCCTGCCGGACGTGGCATGGCTGATCTGGACCTGGTGATGCAGGAGCGTGACGGGACCGTGGTATTTGTAGAGGTGCGGTTGCGTACCCATACCGGTTTTGGCGGGGCCGGCGAAAGTATTTCTGCTCAGAAACAGCGCCGGCTGATTCAGGCGGCACGGTATTTTCTGATGCGCTACTGTACTGTGCCTGCCGCCAGGTTTGATGTGGTGGCGTTTGAAGATGAAGCACTGACTCAGCCCTTATGGTTGAGAAGTGCTTTTGAAGTGAGGGATAATGGCTAGATTGCAGGCGTATGCTTTGATAAGGAATTGGAAATAACATGCTTGAGCAACGTATTCAACAGGCTTTTTTTGAAAGTGCAGATCTGAAGTACCAGACTGCGGAGCAACTGGCGCCGATTATTGCCAGCGGCGTGTCGATCATTGTCGATGCACTGACCAATGGCGGCAAAATTCTGGTGTGCGGTAACGGCGGGTCAGCCGCAGATGCGCAACATTTTGCGGCGGAATTCACTGGCCGCTTTGAACGTGAACGCCCCGGGCTGGCGGCGGTTGCGCTCAATACGGATACTTCTGCGCTGACGGCCATCGGCAACGACTATGGTTTTGATGTGGTATTTTCCCGCCAGGTGCAGGCGCTGGGCAACCCGGGTGATGTGTTGCTGGGTATCAGCACCAGCGGCAATTCGCCCAATGTGATGAAAGCGATTGAAGCTGCACACCAGCGGGAGATGACGGTGATTGCCCTGACGGGTAAAGGCGGCGGCAAGATGCTGGATATGGTGCAGGAGACCGATCTGCATATCACGGTACCGCATAACCGCACGGCCAGAATTCAGGAGCTGCATATTCTGATCTTGCACTGCCTGTGCGAAGGCGTTGATAATGTGCTGCTGGGAGCAGACACTGTCTAAAAATGACGGGTGTTTTATGATTGTAGGGTGTTTGTACACCGGGTGAGAACCAACAGGCGAGGTGAATAATGCAAAATAAGGATAAACAGAATAACTGGTCAAGACGTGCGCTGATGCTGGCAGGACTGGCTGGTGCCACAGTGACGTTGACAGGGTGCCCGGTGCTGTTTGTCGGCGGGATCGGTGCCGGTGTCATGTCGGCGGTAGACCGCCGTTCCTCAGGCGCACAGATTGACGACCAGACCATTGAATTGCGCGCCAAGCAGGATTTGTCTTCCATGCTGGGGGCGGATAAGGCGCATATCAATGTCACCAGTTTCAACCGTCAGGTTCTGCTGACTGGCGAAGTGGGCAGTTCAGATGACAAAATTGTGGCTGAAGAAACTGTGCGGCGTGTGGCTAATGTGCGCAGCGTGGTGAATGCCTTGGCGGTGGGGCCGGTGACATCATTGCGGGTGCGTACCGATGATTCCATGCTCACTGGTAAAGTGAAGACGGCTTTGGCGAATGTGGAGAATCTTTCTTCCGGGCACATCAAAGTGGTGACCGAGCGCTCTGTGGTGTATCTGATGGGGCTTGTGACTATGCGTGAGGCACAGCTTGCCAGCGAAAAAGCGGCAACTGTGGTGGGCGTTCAGAAAGTTGTGCGTGTATTTGAGATTATTTCTGAAGAAGACCTGATGAAAATAGACGCCCAAAGCAGTCCGACAGAGAACATTGGCGAGCCCACTGAAGTCCGCCCTTAAGGGCGTTAGGGCACCTTTGTTCACGCGACGGACTGACTTGGGTCTGTGCGGGATAAAAGATGTCATCAGCCTGGCTGTTTGGTCAGGCTGATTTGTTTTTGTCGTTCAACAAGCGGATCAGTGCCGAGGTGTCCTGCCGGTTGCCGCCCATGGCCTGCACACTGGCATAAAACTGGTCAACCAGCGCAGTGACCGGCAGACGTGCTCCGGTGCGCTTGGCCATCTCCATGGCCAGCCCCAGGTCTTTACGCATCCAGTCTACGGCAAAACCAAAATCAAAGCGGTTTTCCACCATGGACGGGCCACGGTTTTCCATCTGCCAACTGCTGGCGGCACCTTTGCCGATGACATCCAGCACCAGGGGCATGTCCAGCCCGGCTTTTTGGCCGAAGGCAATGGCTTCGGCCAGGGCCTGAACCATTCCGGCCAGACAGATCTGGTTGACCATTTTGGCCAACTGGCCGCTGCCGTGAGGGCCAATCAATGTGAATGCCCGTGCATAAGCCATGACGACCGGTTTGACGCGCTCAAAAACAGCGGACTCGCCCCCAGCCATGATGGTCAGAACACCGTTTTCTGCACCTGATTGCCCGCCTGAAACAGGCGCATCCATAAAATGCAATTGTTTTTGACTGGCCGCCTGAGCCAGTTCGCGGGCCACATCGGCCGATGCGGTGGTATGGTCGACATAGATGCTGCCGGGTTTCATGGCGGCAAAAGCGCCATGCTCGCCCAGTGTGACAGAGCGCAAATCGTCATCGTTGCCAACGCAACTGAAAACAAAGTCTGCACCGAGAGCCGCCTGTGCCGGCGTTGGCGCACTGCGCGCGCCGGGGTTCTGCTCTACCCAGGCCTGTGCTTTGCTGCCGGTCCGGTTATAAACGGTGACATGGTGGCCTGCGCGTTGCAGATGCGAGGCCATGGGGAACCCCATGACTCCCAGACCGATAAAGGCCACCGTGTGCTTTGTCTTGGAAGATGTTTCAGGCATGAAATGGCCCCTTGCGTATGCATTCATTTAACCCAGTGATCTCAGTTATAAATGCATACGCGGTATCGTATCAGGCGATTACGCTTTAATCCCCAGAGACAGTGGTGTTGCTGCAAGTTCTTGGCGCGCACGGTCACTGTTGAGCTTGATCTGCAAGCGCAGGTCGTTGACCGAGTCTGCGTTGCGCAAGGCATCTTCATAAGTGATTTCGTTGCCTTCATACAGGTCATACAGCGAGTGGTCAAATGTCTGCATGCCGGTGTCACGGCTACGCTTCATGACTTCCTTCATTTCGGCGACTTCACCCTTGGTGATCAGGTCGGCAATCAGCGGCGAGTTCAGCATGATTTCAATGGCAGCCACACGGCCCTTGCCAGTTTGCCTTGGAATCAGGCGCTGGGAAATCAGGCCGCGCAGGTTCAGCGAGAGGTCTGTCAGCAACTGGGGATGTGCCTCATCCGGGAAGAATTTGATGATGCGTTCAATGGCCTGGTTGGCGTTATTGGCGTGCAGGGTTGCCAGACACAGGTGGCCGGTTTCAGAGAAATTCAGCGCCAGCTCCATGGCATCGCGATTACGGATTTCACCCATCAGCACCACATCGGGGGCTTGCCGCAAGGCATTCATCAGTGCGGCATCCCATGACTCGGTGTCCAGCCCGATTTCGCGTTGCGTCACAATGCAGTTTTTGTGTTTGTGCACAAACTCGATCGGGTCTTCCACGGTAATGATATGCCCGCTGCTGTTTTCGTTGCGCCAGTCCAGCATGGCGGCCATGGAGGTCGATTTACCGGAACCGGTACCGCCCACCACAATGATCAGGCCGCGCTTGGACATGGACATTTCTTTGAGAATTTGCGGTAACTGAAGCTGGTCAATGGTGGGGACTTCGCTTGGAATCACACGAAAGACCATACCTACAGAGCCGCGCTGCAAAAATGCATTGACGCGAAAACGTCCGATATCCGGCGGAGAGATGGCAAAGTTACATTCCCTGGTGCGCTCAAATTCTGCGACCTGATGGTCGTTCATGATTGAACGCGCCAGCGCTGCGGTGTGCTGTGCAGTCAGTGCCTGCTCAGAAACTTTAAAAATCTTTCCATCCACTTTCAGTGCCGGCGGAAAGCTTTCGGTGATGAACAGATCCGACCCGTTACGTGCAATCAGCAGGTGCAACAAGTCAAAAATAAATTTGGAGGCTTGTGAACGTTCCATAATGCAATAAAACCCTTGTTGCAGTTAAACAGGGAAGTTGTCCGGATGCTGTGCTTTAGAGTGCGCGGTGGCTTTGCTGATGCTGCCCCGGCGAACCATTTCTGCCAGGTTCTGGTCCAGCGTCTGCATGCCAAAACCGGTGCTGGTCTGCATGGTGGAGTAAATCTGAGCCAGTTTGTTTTCACGGATCAGGTTACGTACCGCAGAGGTTCCAAGCAAAATTTCATGGGCGGCAACACGGCCGGCATTGTCTTTGGTTTTACACAATGTCTGCGAAATAATGCCCTGTACAGACTCTGAAAGCATGGTTCGCACCATGTCTTTTTCAGCCGCGGGGAACACGTCCACAATACGGTCGATGGTTTTTGGTGCGCTGGATGTGTGCAGCGTGCCAAACACCAAGTGCCCGGTTTCAGCAGCAGTCAGTGCCAGCCGGATGGTTTCCAAGTCACGCAACTCGCCTACCAGAATGCAGTCCGGATCTTCACGCAGCGCAGAGCGCAGCGCCATGCTGAAAGAATGGGTCTGTGGGCCGACTTCACGCTGGTTGATCAGGCATTTTTTGGATTCATGCACAAACTCGATCGGGTCTTCAATGGTCAGAATGTGGCCATACTCGTTTTCATTGTAGTGGTTGACCATCGCTGCCAGTGTGGTCGATTTGCCCGAACCGGTTGGGCCGGTTACCAGCACCAGGCCACGCGGTTTCAGACTCAGCGATTCAAAGATTTTGGGGCAGTTCAGCTCTTCCAACGTCATGATCTTGTTGGGAATGGTACGGAATGCTGCTGCTGCACCGCGGTTTTGGTTGTACGCATTGACACGAAAACGCGCCAAACCTGCAATCGAGAAGGAAAAGTCAATTTCCAGGTTTTCTTCATAGGTTTTGCGCTGCGAATCATTCATGATGTCATACACCATGTCGTGCACAGCCTGGTGTTCCATTACCGGGACGTTCAGGCGACGGATGTCCCCGTTCACGCGGATCATCGGCGGCAGGCCAGCGGAAAGGTGTAAGTCAGATGCTTTGTTTTTGACGGTAAACGCCAGTAATTGTGTAATATCCATACCAGAATGATTCCCTCATGAAGTACAGTGACTGTATGCTATCACTTATTTGATTTTCACGATTATGAGCGATATTCCCTTACAGTTACATCATATTCAACAACGAATTGCTCGGGCATGCGCTCAGGCCGACCGCTCTGCCGATCAGGTGCAGCTTCTTGCAGTGTCCAAAACATTTGGCACTGATGCGATCGCACAGGCCATTGCGGCAGGACAATTGGCATTTGGCGAGAACTATGTCACAGAAGCTGTGACCAAGATCCAACACTTTATGTCGCATGCGCCTTCTTTGCAGTGGCATATGATCGGACCTCTACAGTCTAACAAAACCCGGGCCGTTGCACAGCATTTTCAGTGGGTACATTCGGTGGACCGGATGAAAATTGCACGCAGATTGAGCGAACAGCGGCCGGATTCACTGGATGACCTGCAGGTATGCCTGGAGGTTAACGTCAGCGCAGAACAGAGCAAAAGCGGTGTGATGCCGGAGGAAGTCGCGGCCATGGCCGCAGAGATTGTGCGCCTGCCCAAGCTGAAACTGCGCGGGCTGATGTGCATTCCTGAGCCTAGCACAGACCCTGTTGCGCAGCGCCAGCCGTTTGCGCTGCTGCGTGAGCTGCTGCACGACCTGCAGCGGGCGGGCCATGCGGTGGATACGCTGTCCATGGGCATGAGCGATGACCTGGAGGCCGCCATTCAGGAAGGTGCAACCATTGTGCGGGTGGGGCGCGCTATTTTCGGGCAGAGGGATTACGGGCAAAAGGTTAAAATATGACAGGTGGGAAGTCCCCAGGCGCATCCCGATCATGGGTTTCAAAATTTCATCTGCTTGAAAACACTGCCACGGCAGGTGGTTTGCCAACAGTGCCGCAATAGTTGCAAATTAAAGACAGGTTCATCGTATTCATGGCAATTCCTCATGGTTTTATTCAGGATATTCTGGCCCGGGCCGACATTGTGGATGTCGTCGGGCGCTATGTCACCCTGAAAAAAACGGGGGCTAACTTTAAAGGGTGTTGCCCGTTTCATAACGAGAAAACCCCCAGCTTCATTGTCAGTCCGGTACGGCAGACCTACCACTGCTTTGGCTGCGGTGTGCATGGTGATGCGCTCCGGTTTCTGATGGAGCATAACGGACTGGGGTTTGTCGAAGCCGTCAAAGATCTGGCACAGCAACTGGGCCTCAAGGTTCCGGAAGAGGATGTGAGCCCCAGAGAAAAAGCATTGGCGGAGCAGCGTAAGGCCAAACAGACACAGCTCACGGATCTGCTCGCCCGGGCGGCACACTATTGGCAGGCCGCGTTAAAGAAAGACCGGCGGGCATCGGATTATGTCCAGCGCAGAGGGCTGAGTCAGGAAGTGGTCAGCCGCTTTGGCCTGGGTTATGCGCCGATGGGCTGGCAGGGGCTATCGGAAGTATTTTCGAATTACGATGACCCGGCACTGGTAGAGGGCGGCCTGGTGATTGTGCACGAAGCGGGCGGTGTGCCGGGGCAGGAAGAGGGGCGCCGTTATGACCGTTTCCGTGACCGGATCATGTTTCCTATTCGCAATGTGAAAGGCGAAGTGATCGGTTTTGGCGGGCGGGTGCTGGATAAAGGGGAGCCGAAATACCTGAACTCTCCTGAAACGCCGGTCTTTCTCAAGGGGCATGAGCTTTATGGCCTGTTTGAGGCGCGCAGCGATATCCGCCAGTATGGTTATCTGCTGGTCACCGAAGGGTATATGGATGTGGTGGCTTTGGCGCAGCATGGGTTTTCCAATGCGGTGGCAACGCTGGGCACGGCCTGTACGCCAGACCATCTGCAGAAAATATTCAAATTTACGGACAGTGTGGTATTCAGTTTTGATGGTGACGCTGCCGGCCGCAAGGCGGCTCGGCGCGCGCTGGAAGCCGCGCTGCTGCATGCCAAAGATACGCGCAGCATCAAATTCCTGTTTTTGCCGCAGGAGCATGACCCGGATTCGTTCATCCGGGAACACGGGCATGATGCATTTGCGCAATATGTGGCGCAGGCAATGCCTTTGTCAGGCTTTTTGCTTGAAACCATGCAGGAAGGATGTGATTTGACCACGCCGGAAGGCCGTGCCCGCATGCTGGCACAGGCGCTCCCGCTTTGGAGCCAGTTGCCCGCAGATGGCGCTTTGAAGTTGCAACTGCTGGCGCAAATTGCCCAGGTGGCCCAGATGAGTGTGGAAAATCTGCAGGGGCTATGGGCCAGGCAGGCGGAGGATGCGCCCAGGCCAGGGCCCGCCAATGGCATGCCGGATGATGCACGCTGGGGTGATTCGGCTCCCTATGCGGGGAACACATCGGCATTCCGTTCTGCAACAGGCCATGCGCCTGCAAAAACAAGGAAGCCATGGCGGCCGTACAAGGCAAACGAGTCAAGGCGAGAACCGGCCATGCCGCGGCTTGCACGCGCACCGCTGACACCGGTGGAGCATGGCATCCGTATTCTGCTGGTGCACAGCCAATGGTGGGAGCATGTTTCGACTGCGGATCAGGAGTCGCTGTGCAGTCAGCCTGGCTGGCACGGGGCTTTTTTCAGCTGGCTGGAGCGCATTGTGATGGACCGCGGCCCGGTGAGTTGGGCGGTGTTATCGGAGGCGGCCCGTACAGAGCCCTGGTATGACATGATGATGAGCCTGATGGATGGCGTTGTGGCAGGCATTGAAATGCAGCCCGAAGAGCTGCAACTGTGCCTGGCCAAAATGCGCAGCGCCAGTCAGCGTGAAGAAAGTGCGCGCATATTGCAGCAGTTCAAAACAGGCCGAAGGCCATAGCGGTTCATGTACAGGGCAAGGGGAGAGTAACCCCCTGGTCATTTTCTGCCAGCAGCTTTCCTGCTAGGTATTTATCGGCTTTTTATATTGACAACCCGGCATATAAAAAATGGATGTGTTTAAAAAGACGGTAGTCTTTGCCGGGCCGTCCTAGAGGGAAAACAGCAGGGGATCAGGCGCGGTGCTGTAAAACAGGCCGGGGCTGTCCGTTTTTGTCCATAGCCACATAAGTGATGGTTGCTTCGGTGACTTTAACCGGGGTGTCCATGAAATTTTCGTCATTCCATGCATAGGCGGTAACTTCAATGGTGATGGACGTATTGCCGATTTTGATGATTTCGGCATAAAAGCTCAACAGATCGCCAACACCAACCGGGTGTTTGAATACCAGTGAATTGACAGCCACGGTGACCATTTTGCGGTCATTGGCGGCGCGGCAGGCCAGCGCGGCACCGGCCAGGTCCATTTGGGCCATCAACCAGCCACCGAAAATGTCGCCGTTGGAATTGCAGTCAGCCGGCATGGGAACCACGCGCAGCACCAGTTCTTTGTAACCGGGAATGGCTTTCAGGGGGGCGGGGAATTGTGTATCAGTGTTCATGAACAGGTTTACCTTATTGATTGTCTCGCTGTCTGCTGATAAATTTTTATAGGCCAGCCGGGTATAAAACGGCGCGGCGCAAGCAGGCATGTGTGTCAAAAAACTTTTTTATTATGCCACTAATGGCTATTGTGTTTGCGCGCGGATGGCAAAGGGAAACTCACTGTGACATGCAGCCCCGAGCGATCGCTGCGGTTCTCAATGGTGAGTGTTCCCTGGTGTACCTGCACAATTCGTGTGACAATGTTGAGCCCCAGTCCATGCCCTTGGGATGTTTTATCAAGCCGGGTAAAGCGCTGGGTTAATACGGAAACTTTATCCTGCGGAACGCCCGGTCCTTCATCAAGGACTTCCAGTGCCACTGTGCTTGGGGTTTGTGTGACTCTGACAATGGCGCATTGCCCGTCCGGGGCATAACGGCGGGCGTTTTCTAGCAGGTTGCGCAGCAGGGTATAAATCAGCCCGGAATCTCCGGTGATATACGCATGCGTCGGAATTTGCCATTCAATGGGGTAGGGCGATGTCGGGTCTTCCTCCCATTCCATCCGGGTGGGTGCGATGACATCGTCCACCAGATCAATGCGCACACCGTTGCCTTCCAGCAGTTTCTGGCCGGCACGGGCCAGGTGCAGTAACTGCTCTATGGAAATCATCATCTGGTCAATGCGGGCAATCAGCAGATCAGCCTGGGAAACATGCTGTTGTGATAAAAGCTCCAGATTCAGCCGCAGCCCTGCAAGAGGTGTTCTCAACTCGTGTGCCACATCGGCGGTAAAACGACGTTCATTTTCGAACCCGCTTTCAAGTCGCTCCAGCAGGTGGTTGATGGCCTGAACAAAGGCATTGATTTCTGAAGAGGCGTGCACAATGGCAAGCGGCTCCAGGTTATAGGGGTTTTTGTCCTCAATCTGCTCGCGGAGTTGTTGCAACGGGCGGGTCAGCCGTGAGACGGCAATGAAAATAAGGACCAGGGCGACTAAGATGGTGACAATGGCAGGCAGAAACAGCGCGGCAATGGTTTCCTTGATTTCGTGCTGAATATCGGCGTCAATTTCCTGGATACTTTCAGCGTCTGTTTCCAGTGCATGCTGTACCAGCAGTTCGATCTGTTCGCGGCTTTCATACCAGACCCAGCTGATGCTGATGGCCTGCGTGGTCAACAGTATCAGGCCGATAGCCAGCAGGAGTTTGCCACGCAATGATTTCAAAGGGTGTCCTCCAGGCGGTATCCGACGCCTCTCACGGTGGTGATGGTGTCCTTCCCGAGCTTTTGGCGTAAATGGTGAATGTAGACTTCCAGCGTGTTGGAGCCCAGGTTATCATGCCATGAGTAGATGTCCTGCTGAAGTATTTCACGTGCAACAGCCTGCCCTTTTTTCAGCATCAGGCGGGACAAAATGGCAAATTCGCGTGCCGTGAGATCCAGCCGGTTGCCGTGTAAGGTCACCTGCCGGTTGGCCAGATCCAGCGCGATGTTGCCAACGGTGATGAGATTGTCGCTTTGGTTTTGGTGCCGTCTGATAATCGCTCGCAGACGGGCGAAAAGTTCCACCAGTTCAAAAGGCTTGATCAGATAGTCGTCTGCGCCGGCATCGAGTCCCTGCACACGGTCTTCCAGTGCATCACGCGCGGTGATGATCATGACCGGGGTTTCTATTTTCTGGTTGCGCCATTGCCTAAGCAGCGACAATCCATCGGTATCAGGCAGGCCCAGGTCCAGCAGAATGGCGCTGTATTGCTGAGACAGAATGTGCCGGTTGGCCTGGCTTGCATTGCTGGTTGCATCGCAGGCATAGTGTTGTTGCGCCAGCGCTTCTGTTAACCCGCTACGCAGCAGGGAGTCATCTTCGACAATGAGTACTTTCATGGTGTCTGAGGCATGGACCGCGGACGTTAAGGGACATACTTGCTGTTCCATGCTGATTATCTCCGACATTCTGAAAAGAGATCAAGTTCGGGTTTGTATTCCACTGTAGAGACATGCATGGCGCCGAGCATGGTATGAAACAGGTTGTCATGCGAGTATTCTTTATCGCGTGCATTTTGCTGCATGCACGCTAAATCAATGCGGCGCTTTTGCATGAATTCGTCAGATGACCAGAAGATCATCGGCACATGGGTCTGCTCACTGGGGGCAATCATGTAGGGTGCAGAATGCAGATACATGCCGCTTTCACCCAGCGATTCGCCATGGTCGGAAACATAGAGCATGCCGGTTTCGTAGCGGTCTTCATAACCTTTGAGCAGTTCAATGGTCTGATTCAGCATGTAATCGGTATACACAATGGTGTTGTCGTATGTATTGACCAGCGATTCTTTAGAGCAGCCCTGAATCTGGTTGGTATCACACGGGGGGGTAAACTGTCCGGGCATGGCTGGTGGATAACGGCGGTAATAGCTGGGGCCGTGGCTGCCGATGGTGTGCAGCACAATGAAAATGTCACCGTTTTTCTGGTCGGCAATGTATTGGCTGACGTTGTCGAGCAGGTGCTCGTCATAACAAAGGCCTTCCGGACAATCTTCGGACGGGGTAAATGCAGCAATCGGAACTGAGAGGGGCAGGCGGTTGCATACGTCCTGGCAGCCGGTGTTGTTTTCGTTCCATAAGACGGAGACGCCTGCTCTGGACAATATGTCGACAAGATTTTCCTGCCGGTCGGCAAGGTCCGACGAGTAATTGACGCGTGCCATGTTGGAAAACATGCAGGGAACCGATGTGGCCGTCGCAGTGCCGCAGGATGAGGTGTGCTGGAAAGCAAGCAGGTTATTCTGCTGTGCCAGCAAGGGGTTGGTATTGCGTTCATAACCAAACAAGGAGAAGTTTGCAGCCCTTGCGGTTTCTCCGACCACCAGGACAAACAGTGTTGGTTTATGTGCGCCTTCATCAGGGAAAACCTGTTTGGCATCCAGTCCAATCTGCAGCAAGGGCTGATTGGCCCGGATTGTTTGTTTGGCGAAGGCGTAAGAGCCATGAATGAAGTTGGTTGGTGCGATCAGTTTGACAATGTCTTTGTTGTTACGGAAAAAAGAGGCATAGTCCTTGTACATGGGCACAGCGGTAATGCCAATAAGAGCAACGGCTGCGGCCATGCCAAATATCCTGATTGCAATGCCACGCAGTGCAGAGCGGGCCGGGGTGATGCGTACTTTCCAGACAAGAATGGCAGGGAGTATGCCCAGCAGGGTGAACCACAGCAGGAATTGCGGGGTGATCAGTGCCAGCGTTTCATGTGCATTGGTCCGTGAAACATTGCGTATCATTTCCCGGTCAATGTAAATGCCGTAGCTGATGGAAAAGTAATTCGCCCCTGCGCTGATCAGCAGCAAAACGATGAGCAGCGGTTTTGTCAGCGGGCGCCATAACAGCACCGAAAAGAAAAGAATAAAAAAGCAGACAAAAAAGGTGAGCAGCGATGCCAGAAAAAGTATGTTTTGCATTGAATCCAATGCAGTGAGCTCCAGTGCCTTTTTCCAGAATGCAATATTTTCAAATGAAGCAAAGAAAAGGGCGGCGATGATGATCAGCGTACTTTCTTTGACAGCAAACTTGTGTGAGGTGTCTTTTGTGTTGCCCATGAGGTTTTCTAATGAGAAATCTAGTAATAAGGCAGCAGTCTAGAGAGCCAACATTAATAAAACCTTAAGCGTGTTTTTATCATGGGGTTACAGGAGAATGGCAAAGACGGAACGGGAGAAAGGGCCCGCTGGTCATGGCTGTGTTGAAGCGGTTTTTATATCCGTGTGCAGGTGACGCGATAAAGAAAAGGGCCTGATTGAAGGCCCTTGATTTTTGGAAAGCGGATCACAGTGGTTTAAATTCTGGCGGTCGGTATGGCCGGATGGGTAACCGGAGGCGGTGCATTTGCGCTGTTGGGTGGCGTAAATATCCAGCGGTCCCAGCAAAGGCTGGCTATCCATACCATCACAACCGCCAGTGCGCATGACATGATCAAATCTGAAGGCCAGTGCATGCCTAAAATCAGGCGGCTGGCTTCCACGCCCATGGCCCACAGCAGCGTCAGTGTAATGGGCAGATAGGCCTTTTTGCGCCATAACAGGAGCAACATGGTCAATGCCCACTGTGCGGCAAACAGGGTATGCCCTGAGGGGAACGAATAGCCGGTATTGCTTGCCCAGTATTCCTGCTGCCATTCGGACACCTGCTCGTCCGGGATGTCCTGCTGTGAGACAAATGCGCTTTTATGGGGCAGGTCATAAAAGTGGTCAGCCTCTTGGATATAACCGTTTTTTTCCAGCCAGACAACATAGGGTCTGGGGGCATCTGTCACTTCTTTGGCAATGGACTTGATGGCCAGGCCGGCCAATGTTGTGACCAGAAGAATGATAAATAAAAGCAGGCTTTTTTTGAGCGGCAGCTTCAGGTACCATAACAGAACGGCGCAAAAAAGAATGGCAATGACGCCATTTGCGCTTTGGCTGAACAAGGCAAACGGGTACAGGTAGGTCGCAGGTATTTTGGCCGGGTCCCATTGCCAGCCAAAGAGCAGCACCGCACAGGGGACACTCAATAAAATGAGCATCCCGATGATCAACAAAGTCAGCGATGCTTTATTGATGCATGATCTGCGGTGACAAGAGACAGCATTTTCCATGTTTGATAAGATCTCAATTGATTGCTATATTCATACATATAGCTTACTGAGACATTATTAAAAAAACATTAACAAGAAAAACAATTGAACTCACAGAATAGAAGATTTTCATTCATAACGCCTGATGCTGGCAGATACGCTGAACTGACAGATATCTGGGAGGCGTCAGTGCGGGCAACCCATCATTTTTTATCTGAAAAAGATATTCAATTGCTCAAACCTCAAATTGCGACCAATTATTTACCGGCAATGTCGCATGTCACAGGTCTTGTCGGCATACGGGAGCGCATCGTAGGGTTTCTTGGTGCCCGTGGCCAGCATGTTGAAATGCTTTTTGTCGAGCCTTGCTGCCATGGCTGCGGAGCCGGGAAGGCGTTGCTGCGTTATGCCATCGAGCACTGGCATGTGAACTCACTGGATGTCAATGAGCAAAACCCGCAGGCCGTGGGGTTTTATCAGCATATGGGGTTTGAGGTGGTTGGCCGCTCGGCATATGATCAGCAGGGCAATCCGTTTCCTTTGCTGCATATGCGTTATGCTAGGGATGGCTGATAATTAAAATCAGGATGAATATGAAATACGACATTATTGGAGACATACACGGACAGGCGGGGCGGTTGTTTGCCTTGCTGTCACACATGGGATACGAGCGGGTCAATGACGTCTGGGGGCATGAGGAGCGCAAAGTCATCTTTTTAGGCGACTTTGTCGACCGTGGCCCCAAACAACTGGCTGTGCTGGAAACGGTGAAAGCCATGGTGGATGCCGGCAGTGCGCTGGCGGTGATGGGAAATCACGAGGTGAATGCCATCGGGTGGCATACGCCCACCTCTGATGCATCAGAAACCTACTTGCGCTCTCATGACGAGAAGAACCGCAGGCAGCATACAGCTTTTCTGGATGCGGTCAAGGAGTTTTCCCCGCTGCATGCCAAGTGGGTGAGTTGGTTCAAAACGCTGCCGATGTGGCTGGATTTGGGCAATATCCGTGTCATACATGCGTGCTGGGACCAGCAGGCGATGGCGACACTCAAGCCTTATCTGACAGAAAGCAACACGGTCAAAGAGGATGCCTGGCCGGTTTTGTTCAAAGAGGGTTCACCCGAATTTCTGGCGACCGAATTGTTGCTCAAAGGCCAGGAAGTTGCGCTGCCTGATGGCGTGTTTTTTTATGATAAAGACTATGTCATGCGGCGTAAAACGCGTGTGAAATGGTGGCTGCAGGGCGGAGCAACCTGGCGTGACCTGGTGATTGGTGATGATATTGCCGCGCAGTTGCCGGCGGTTGACAGCCATTTTGTCGGGCAGGGTTATCAGGATAAGGTGCCGGTGTTCATCGGCCACTACTGGCTCACGGGCAAACCTGAGTGCCTGTCGCCTTATATTGCCTGTGTGGATTATTCTGCAGCTTCACCGGCTGGCAAGCTGGTGGCGTATCGCTGGCAGGGAGAGGCAGAACTGACGGATACGCATTTTGCCTATGTGGATTGAAGGCACTGTATCTGTATCGCCGGTTAAGCAAACGCCCAAAAGAATAAAGGCGGGTTATTCCCGCCTTTATCTGGTGTATCGAGCAGTGCCCGTAACTGTCGCTTAGCCTGCTGCCGTTTGGCTTTAGTGCTTTTTTCATGTGTTCCGGCCTTCTTCTGGGCTGCCGCAGCCGCATAAGGGTTGCGTGGAACAAGTGTCTTGTGCCTGGTTTTCATGGTGTTTCCTTTAGGTTCATGCCGCAGCAGGTATTTTTTGCCGCGGGAAGTAGATTATAAAAGTGGCGGGCGGCTAAGACAATGCCGTATGTTGCAGTAAAGGATCACAGCGGTGTGTTTTCCAGCGTGGAAGATGCTTGCATGTGCAAGAGGATATGGGCAAAGTCCTGTGGGCTGATTCTGACCAACCCAAAGCGCAATGAATAACCCCAGTTGGTTTTTCCGACTGTGAGTTCCAGTTGGGTGCGTAACGGTGCGATCGGCGCAGGAGTTGTCACATACCAGCGCACATCATGCCGCCATGGGAAGAAGTGTTCTCCCATCTGGGCCTGATAAGGTGTTTTCGATGTAACGACCCCGGCGGCTGTGAATGCCCGCAGCGTGTTTTTTTGTCCGAAGGTGGCGGTGGGCGAGTAGTAAACCACACCGTCGCCCGCATGGATGCGACGCAGTGGCGCAGGTTTGCCATGACACACCTGCATAAAGCCCTGCTCGCGCCCCAGCGCGACATGGTTAGCCGAGGCAACTGCCAGCCAGTAATGGCAGGCAGGGCCGGTGTCAGGCGGTTGTGTCATGGCTTCAGGCATATGCCAGTTGATATATATGCAAGGCGTTGGCTCAGTTTTCATCTGCGGCATGGAATATGCGCAGGCGGTGTCCGTCGGGGTCTTGTGCGACAAAGTTATAGCCAAACTCCATACGGGTTGGCGGCTGGAGGAATTGCAGTCCTTCTATGCCTGCATTTTTCCAGTTCTGGTAAGTCGTGTCGACCAGAGTATCGCTTGCCACCGGCAGTGCCAGTTCCATGGCGCCTGCTGTGGCGCTGGTGGCGGGCTGCATGGTATGTTGCGACCACAGGCCCAGCAGCATGTTGTCATTGATTTTGAACATCACAAAAGTGGGAGATGCCTCTAGTGGTTCCCGATCGAATATCTGGTGGTAAAAGCGGGCGCTGGTTTGCGGGTTGTTGACGTATAAAATGGTCAGTGCCGTGGTGGGGGACATGCAAAATGCTCCTGTTTGTTTGAACAGGTTGTATCTTAGGTGGCGGGTGTGTCAGTTTCTGGCAGTAGCGGCTGCAATGTGTGCAAGCAGTTGCAGAAATGCGTTTACCGGCGAGAAGCATGCAAATGGCTTGCAAGTATCGGAAAGCCGTTTGCGCGAGAGGGGATGGCGCGTGGTTAAAATAGGCGTTTTCTGACGGCTGTGACAAACAAGGAGAACGCCATGCAGGCATTGATTTTGGTGGATATTCAGAATGATTATTTTCCAGGCGGACGTTTGCCTTTGGTGGGAAGCGAGGCGGCGGCGCTCAAGGCCAGCAAGCTGCTAAACCATTTTCGGGCACAGAAAAAACCGGTTGTTCATATTCAGCACATTGCGACCAGGCCGGATGCCACATTCTTTTTGCCTGGAACGCCAGGCGTTGAAATACATGAAAGTGTCAGGCCGCAATCTGGAGAGCTGGTGTTGCAGAAAAATTACCCGAACAGTTTTCGGGATACATTGTTACAGAAGGAGCTGGACCGCCTTGCTGTGAAAGAGGTGCTGATTGTGGGCATGATGACCCATATGTGCATTGACAGTACGGTCCGGGCGGCATTTGATCTGGGTTACGCCTGTACGGTCGCGCATGATGCCTGCGCAACACGAGATCTGGCTTTTAATGGGCAGGAGATTCCTGCGGCGCAAGTGCACCATTGCTTTTTGGCAGCGTTGCATGGGCTGTTTGCCCAAGTGAAAGCAGCGGACGATCTGTTGTGTTGAATTCGGGCGGTGGTGTTTTGCGCAGAGGCATCACCCTGGTATGTTCTGGCTTGTTTTCCACGTATTGAGTAAAGTGTGCCGGCGCTCGGGGTAGTGGGTTTGCGTGGGGATGATTTTCTCGATACGGTCGGTACGGAAATGCCGGAACCCTTGGCGCAGTTCGCACCAGGCAATCAGAATGCGCACCTGTTCAAAGTGCCCTAATGCAATGGGCCAGACCAGCCGTTCTGTGAGGCGGCCGTTCAAGTCGCGGTAGTGTATATGCAGTTTGGTCTCGTCATGAATGGCCTGGCGCAGCATGCCCGGATCTATGTTTTCGACAGGTCCGTCGACGGGCCCCACCAGCAATGGCATGGTGTCAAGTTCCACACGCAGGTCTGGGGGGAGCACGGCCGCTATTTTGGTCAGTGCCTCGGTGGCAGCCTGTGCCAGATCAGGGTCTGAGCGCTTGGCTACCCAGCGCGAGCCCAGTACCAACGCGGCGATTTCCTGGCGGGTAAACATCAGCGGCGGCAGGGTAAAACCTGGCCGCAGTGTGTATCCGAGTCCGGGGGCGCCTTGTATGTCGGCCCCTTGCGCGTGCAGCGTGGCAATATCGCGGTACAGCGTGCGAATGCTGATTCCCAGTTCATCAGCCAGTTGCTGCCCCTGGACAGGGTGCCGGTGTCGGCGCAGGATCTGTAGTAAAGAGAGCAGGCGTTGAGTGCGTGACATGGTATTGATGTGATGAGCGGGGCTATTCCAGCGTCATATGGAGTAGGTATCTGTCCTAATAGACATCATGTGCAGCTTTTATACCATTGAAGGCATGTAGTCTGGCTAACAAAATAAATTAATAAATGAGAATCATTTCTTATGATCGAGTTAAGGTATCTAATATCTTATATCAGTTATATTGATTAAATATGCAATTAAAAGTCTTTTGCATGTCTGCTGAAGGTAAAGCGTTAAGGCATGCCAGAAGATATTAAAAAGTTAAAAGAAGTTTTAGTCCCCTGGTTTCAAGAGATCTCAAAATAAAAGAAGGAATTCCCGCATGGTGGGCATTTCTGTCATTTCACGATGAAAAAGGCTAATTAATATGTTGCAACTATCCAGACGGCAATTTTTTCGCGCAACTGGCAGTGCTGTAGCTGGCTCCAGTCTCGTTGCATTGGGCTTTTCACCGACAGCCGCAATGGCTGAAGTCAGGCAATACAAGCTGACGCATGCGGTGGTCACGCGCAATAACTGCCCATACTGCTCTGTGGGCTGCGGGCTGCTGATGTACAGCCTGGGTGATGGCGCAATGAATGCGGAAAAGAGTATTTTCCACATTGAGGGCGACCCGGATCATCCGGTCAGCCGCGGCTCACTGTGCCCCAAGGGGGCCGGGCTGGTGGATTTCATCCACAGCGATCAGCGTTTGAAGTACCCGGAAGTGCGCGAGCCGGGCACCAACGAGTGGAAGCGGATTTCCTGGCATGAAGCGCTTGAGCGTATTGCCAAGCTGATGAAAGAGGACCGCGACGCCAATTTTGAACGCGTCAATGCTGATGGCGTGACGGTGAACCGCTGGCTGTCGCTGGGGTTTCTGGCCGCTTCGGCCACCAGTAACGAGGGCGGCATCATTACCCAGAAAGTGGCGCGTGCGCTGGGTATTCTGGCGCTGGATGCGCAGGCGCGTGTTTGTCATGCGCCGTCGGTGGCAGCACTGGCGGCTTCGTTTGGTCGTGGCGCCATGACCAATACCTGGGTGGATATCAAAAACGCTGATTTTGTATTTGTGATGGGCGGCAATCCGGCCGAAGCGCACCCGGTAGGCTTCAAGTGGGCGATCGAGGCGAAAAAGCGCGGTGCCCGCATGGTGGTGGTGGACCCGCGTTTGAACCGTACTGCGGCGGTGGCGGATAAATATATCCCCATCCGCGTGGGGTCTGATATTGCATTTTTGGGCGGCGTGATCAACTGGCTTCTGAAAAATGACAAAGTGCAGTGGGAGTATGTGAAAGCGTACACCAATGCCAGCTTCATTGTGCGTGAAGATTACGATTTTGATGAAGGCATTTTTTCCGGCTACAACGAACAGACCGGCGTTTATGACCGTACCTCATGGGAATATGAGCGCGATGAGAGCGGATATGCCAAGGTGGATATGACGTTGCAGCATCCACGTTGTGTGTTCCAGATGCTTAAAAAACATTATGAGCGCTATACGCCTGAAATGGTCAGCCGCGTTACCGGCGTGGCGCCGCAGGACATGGAGTCGGTGGCGCAGATGCTGGGCGAAACCTGCGTGCCTGATAAAGCAGCTACCCTGTTGTATGCACTGGGTTGGGCCCAGCATACGGTAGGCACACAGAATATCCGCACCATGGCCGTGATTCAGTTGTTGCTTGGCAATATCGGCATGGTGGGCGGTGGCATCAATGCATTGCGCGGTCACTCCAACATTCAGGGGCTGTCTGACCTGGGGCTGCTTTCGCAAAGCCTGCCGGGTTATATCAACCTGCCGAGCGAGAAACAGGCAGACTATGCAACCTATATTGACCAGATTACACCGAAAGCAGCGCGTCCGGGGCAGTTGAATTACTGGGGCAATACGCCGAAGTTTTTTGTCAGCCTGATGAAATGGTTTTATGGTGACAAGGCCACCGCTGAAAACAACTGGGCGTTTGACTGGCTGCCCAAATGGGACCGCATGTACGACGTGCTGCAAATGGGCGAATTGATGCGTGAAGGCAAGATGAGCGGCTTCATCTGCCAGGGCTTTAACGCATTGGCCGCGTTTCCGGATGTGAACAGAACCAGAGAGGCGCTTGCCAAACTGAAATACATGGTGGTGATTGACCCGCTGCAAACGGAGACATCTGAGTTCTGGAAGAATTTTGGCGACCACAACAAAGTGGATCCGGCAACGATTCAAACGGAAGTGTTCCGTTTGCCCAGCACCTGTTTTGCCGAAGAGGATGGCGCCATTGTCAACAGCTCACGCTGGCTGCAATGGCACTGGGCTGGCGCCAAGCCGCCGGGCGAGGCCAAGTCGGACCAGGAGATCATGGCCGAGTTGTTTATGACTTTGCGTGACCTGTATGCCAAAGAGGGCGGTACATTTGCCGACCCGATTCTGAACCTGGACTGGGCTTATGCCGATCCTTATGCGCCAACCTCTGAAGAACTGGCCAAAGAATACAACGGCCGGGCACTGGCGGATGTGAGCGACCTGAAAGATGCCAGCAAAGTGATTCGCAAAAAAGGCGAACAGTTATCCGGCTTTGCCGAGCTGCGCGATGATGGCTCGACCGCATGCGCCTGCTGGATTTTTTCTGGCAGCTTTACCCAGGCCGGTAACCAGATGGCGCGCCGCGATAATACCGACTCCGGTTTTGGCAATACACCGGGCTGGGCCTGGGCCTGGCCGGCCAACCGGCGTATTCTGTATAACCGCGCCAGCGCGGACCCGATGGGCAACCCCTGGGACCCGATGCGTGCTTTGCTGCATTGGGACGGCGCTAAATGGACAGGTGCCGATGTGCCGGACTATGCCATTGACGCGCCACCGGGCGGCGGTATGAATCCGTTCATCATGAATTATGAAGGCGTGGGGCGTCTGTTCTGTGCCCGCATGTGTACCGATGGCCCGTTCCCCGAGCATTATGAGCCGATGGAGTCACCGCTTAAAG
Organism: Saezia sanguinis; assembly: GCF_963921665.1. Classification (NCBI taxonomy): domain Bacteria; kingdom Pseudomonadati; phylum Pseudomonadota; class Betaproteobacteria; order Burkholderiales; family Saeziaceae; genus Saezia; species Saezia sanguinis. Next base: position 35,623 of record NZ_CAWUGC010000010.1, on the reverse strand, counting down.
CGAATCCGCTGGGGCCCAAGGCGTTGAACAGTCCGGCTGTGCGCATGTTTAAACATGACCGTGAGCGGCTGGGCGACAGCGAGCAGTTCCCGCATGTGGCGACGACCTATCGCCTGACGGAGCACTTCATGTACTGGACCAAACATGCCAAGCTTAATGCGATTACCCAGCCTGAGCAGTTCATTGAAATGCCTGAAGTGCTGGCCAAGGAGAAAGGCATTCAGCATGGCGATACGGTCAAGGTGAGCAGCAACCGCGGGTATATCGAGGCCAAGGCCGTGGTGACCAAACGCATCAAGCCGCTGACGATTGACGGTAAGGTGGTATATCAGATTGGCATCCCTATACATTGGGGATTTATCGGGGATACCAAAGCAGGATATTTGGCCAACAGCCTGTCACCGTTTGTGGGTGACTGTAATACCCAGACGCCCGAGTACAAGGCGTTCCTGGTGAACGTGGAAAAGGCGTAAGGAGATCACGATGGCATTGCAATCATTAGATATCAAAAGACGTTCTGCAACCACGACGCCTTCCCCGAGTGTGCGCGAGCCGCATGCCGGTGGCGAAGTGGCCAAGCTCATTGATGTGACCACCTGTATCGGCTGTAAAGCCTGTCAGGTGGCCTGTTCTGAATGGAACGATTTACGGGCTGAGGTTGGCACCAACGTGGGCGTGTATGACAACCCGACCGACCTGGATGCTCAAGCCTGGACGGTGATGCGGTTTACCGAATATGAAAATGAGGAAACCGGCAACCTGGAGTGGCTGATCCGTAAAGACGGCTGTATGCATTGTTCTGATCCGGGCTGCCTGAAGTCGTGCCCTGCGCCGGGTGCAATCGTGCAGTATACCAATGGCATTGTGGATTTTCATGAAGAAAACTGCATTGGCTGCGGCTACTGTATGACGGGCTGCCCGTTCAATGTGCCGCGCATTTCCAAGAAGGACCACAAGGCGTATAAATGCTCTTTGTGTTCAGACCGCGTGGCTGTGGGGCAGGAACCGGCCTGTGCCAAAACCTGCCCGACCGGGGCGATTCGCTTTGGCACCAAAACGGACATGAAAAAATATGCTGACGAACGAATTACCGATCTGAAAAGCCGGGGCTACGAAAAGGCCGGCTTGTACGACCCTGAGGGCGTTGGCGGTACGCACGTGATGTATGTGCTGCACCATGCCGATAAGCCTTCGCTGTACCATGGCCTGCCTGACCAGCCCAAGATTGATCCGATGGTCAGTTTGTGGAAGGGCGTGACCAAGCCACTGGCGCTGGGTGTGATGGGCATGGCCGCATTGGTCGGTTTCTTCCATTATGTGGTGTTTGGTCCGAACAAAGCGACAGAGCAAGAGGAAAAGGATGCAGAGAATGAAGCCATAGGCCGCCGGATAGCGGCAGGCGAGTCTCCCAGAAAGGAGTTGCATGATGAGCAAGCATAATGAAAAAGCGCGTTTCAGCGAGTTGGATGGCAAGCCCGCAATTGAGCGCTACAGCGCGGGTGCGCGCCTGAATCACTGGGTTGTGGCCATCTGTTTTGTGCTGCTTGCGCTGTCAGGCCTGGCGTTTTTCCACCCGGGCACATTCTGGCTGAGCAACCTGTTTGGCAGCGGTACCTGGGCGCGTATTTTGCATCCGTTTATCGGGGTGCTGATGTTTATCAGTTTCTGCGGCCTGTTTGTGCGGTTTGTCAGCCATAATTTCCTGAGCAAGGATGATATTCACTGGATCATTAACTTCAAGGATGTGATCAGCAATAATGAAGCGAAAATACCGCCAGCCGGGCGCTATAACGCCGGGCAAAAGTTTTTGTTCTGGGCGCTGTTCTGGCTGATGCTGGGTCTGATGGCAACCGGCATTGTGATCTGGCGTTCTTATTTTTCGCATTATTTTTCCGTGGAGCTGATCCGGGCTGCCGTGCTGTTGCATGCGGTGTGCGGTTTTGGCCTGATCTGTACCATCATCATTCACGTGTATGCGGCGATCTGGGTTCAGGGAACGATCAGCGCCATGATCCGTGGCAAGGTCAGCTATGGCTGGGTGAAGCATAATCACCCGGCATGGTATAAAGAAATTGTCGAAGCGGAAAAGGCTGCCGTCAAAAAAGGGTAACAGGCTTTTTTGACACGGCCTATATTGGCCGCTATGGCGGTATTATTGTTTGTTGATGCCGTTGGCTGTGAAAAGCGGCTGGCGGCTTTTTATTTTTGAGTTGGAAGATGAATCAAGCACCTGCGCCTATTGAGTTTCGTGATGGAACAGATATCCGCCGTATCCGGCTGCCACAAGTTCAAACGTTGTTTGCACAGCGCGCTGAGCGGTTAAGGCAGTTGGCTGCGGACAGTGCAATTGCCGACTATATCAGGTTCATGGCTGTGCTGGTTGATGCACAGCACCAGTGCGTGCAGAAAATGCAGGCCGAACTGTCAACGGGGATGCAGAAGCTGCCGTTGATTGAGCCTTCTGCCAAACTCGATCCGCTGTGGCATCAGGTTTTGTTTTGTATATTGGAGAGGTTGGAGCAGCAGGGCAATTTGCTCCCCAGTGTGGTGCAGGTGATCAAAGATCTCAGGAACGCTTCGGCTGATGAACTGGATACCCAGGCGCAGGCCATTTTGGCGCAGTACCCGCGTGTGATTGCCAATGCGCCGTTTATTGCGGCTGCTTTACAGGTGGTATATGCCAGCAAGGCCGCGCAACTGAGTGAACAGTCAGTGCCTTATGCCGATCCGGCCTCTGCATGCCCTGCATGTGGCGGTGCGCCGGTTGTCAGCGTGGTCCGGCTGGGCGAGCAGGGCCAGAACTACCGTTACCTGCACTGCGGAGTTTGCGAAACCGAGTGGCACATGGTGCGTGTGAAGTGTACACATTGTGGCTCGACCAACGGCATTGCTTATGAGCATATTGAAAACGGGCCGGAATATATTCAGGCTGAAACATGTACCGAGTGCCATACCTACAGCAAGGTCATTGATCAGGAGAAAAATGCGCAAACCGAACCGCTGGCTGATGATCTGGGCTCGTTTGCCTTAGATCTGCTGATGTCGCAAACGGAGTTTGCCCGCACCTCTTTCAACCCATTGCTGCCTTTTGCTGCCATTGAAGGGCATGCAGAATAATCCGTGCAGAAGTAAAGCTGTGGCGCTTATAAAAAAGAAAAGCATAAGAGCCCTTAAATAAAGGTCAAGGGCTTTTATGCTGATGAAGTGCCAGAGTGGATGTTGTTCGTTTGTTGCTTGACTGTGTTGTTTCTGGCGACAGCGCTGTTTCTTTATGCGGCAGGAGATGCAGATACCGCGGCAATGTAGCCAACAGAGGCACCAAAACGGTCTTTGTAGTTGGCGCGTATCAGCGGGTCCAGTGTGTCCATTACCTTGGCATGCAGTTTTTCATCCCAGTCGCCGGGGTGTTGGAAGTTGCTCATGATGTAAGCCCAGCCGTTGATGTTGTCAACTGCCTGCAAGCCGGTGGATTCGGCGCCGGCAGGCGTGCTGAGTATGCGCGAGAGCCGGCCGGTATCAACGTTGTACGCCCAGAGGAAGTTGTTGACATGCATTGCGCTGTCTTCACCAATGAACAGGGTGCGGTATTCTTCTGAGAATTTGATGTTGTCCGGGTTGGCGACTTTGTCGGGGTTGGCCAGGTTGCCCAGCGCATCAGGTGTGTCCAGATCTTCTCCGATCAATGCCGCAGGAGCAGACATTGCCACAGGAACCCAGTCACTGCGAATGGTTTGTCCGGAAGTGTCTTTCTGCCCGCTTTCCATTGGCAGCGCATATACGGCGCCGGACTTGGGGCCCTGCACCTGGATATCTCCCGAGCCGTTGAGCATGCTGCTTTGAATATAGGCCATTGCGCTGTAGGCGATTTTGTCGCGTGCATTGACCGTGGTTCCTTCCATTTTGGTGAACCCCATGCTGCCGCCCTTGTAAGCGGCGTAACGGTGGGTTTCCAGGAAGGCGGCCGCTTTTTCCATGCCGGGGTTGATGCGAATCCAGTTGAATTTGCCGTCAAATGGAATTTTGGTGAAGCTGCTGTCCTGCGGGTCGGTGGTGCGGACCTCCATGATGTCGGCAATGGTTAATTTGTCGGCAAGTGCTTCGATCTCCTGACTGCTGGCATGCCCCAGGTTAACCCAGCTCAGGTCTGCTGCACCGGGGCCAACACCCGAAGTCTGGTGCCATTTGGCAACGTACAAGGTTCCGCTGGAAAGGTCGCGTGGCCGGTCTGCAACAAACATGAACAATCCGCCGTTGGTCGCATCATCGCCCATCAGTGCGGTACGTTCGTCGGGCATGACCTGAATCAGTTCGTGCGAAATGCGGCCCATGTTGTAATGTTTAATGACCGTGCCGGAGCCGTCAGGATTGACGATAACTTCAGGAATATGTCCGTAATGGTACGGGTTGGCCTGTGCCGCGTTGCCATACAGGTTCTGGCCGAATGACTGGAACGCCTTGTCATTGGCAATGTTGGCAGCATCCGGCTCATATTCTTCGCTGGACAGGTGTGTGTTCCAAGGTGACAGGCTGGCACCGCAGGGGGTCCATAAACCATGCACGGCAGAGGTGTCCACATGGCTGTACTTGACCAAGGTGAGTTCGCCGCTGTCTGGGTTTTGGTCCAGTGTCAGTACCGCAATGGGGGCGGGCAGATGTTTGTATACATCATTGCCGTTCTGGTCACGTGTGGCGTATTCAAACTGTACCACGGCAAATACCGTGTTGCCTTTGACACCGGCAACCTGCGCATTTGGCAGTGTCAGCAGAGAAGAACCATCCGGGCTGTCGGAATAGAAATGCCGCTCTTTCCCGGGGACGGATGTATCGATGATAGGGCGGTTGTGAATATCGTAATACCCTCCGGCCAGAAGTTGTCCGCCCTGTCCGTCAGGCAGCATATCGCCGGTGGTAAAGAACGGGTGATAAGCCAGTTGATGAGTCTGCTTTTCTCCTGAATGGGTGAGCAGCTCCAATTTGGAGTTGACTGCTGTGGTGGCCATATCGGCTGCATGCGCCAGATCGGGGGCAGCCATTGGAATGAATGAAGCAGAAACGAATGGCATTGCCCGGGCAGAACCTGAAAGGCCTGCCTGGGCCTGCAGCGAGGTAAATAAAGCGGCACTACCTGTGCCAATCATCGGAACCATGGGGATGGTTCCCATCAGTTGCAGTAAGCGGCGGCGTGTTGGTTGTTTGACGTTTTGCATTGTGGGGAACTCCAGATCATTTCATATAGAGAGATAGAAAGAGAAGGTAACTGGAGTGTAGAAAGCGGCTGTGACAAGATGATGACAAACAGAAACCTTCCTGCATCGAATGGCTGTTTGTGGCAGAAAAGGGAGCGAATTTTTGCCAAAATTAAATAAAAGGGTAAAATCCTTTGATCCTGATGTTTGGGTATGGATGTTTTTATCAGTGCCCAGGCATGATTGAAGTGTTCCAATCTCTTGAAGGGTGACAGTCTGCAGTCAATGAAGCCTGCCTCACCATCGGCATGTAACATGTCCGGCTGATGGGGCAGAAGCTTATTTTTTTGTGTATTGTCAGAGGACAGTTTTGTTCTTAACGTTGTTTTATACTAAGGGAAAATCAAACCATGAAAATTAAATTACTTTTCTTATCTATTCTGGCCGCATTTGCATTAGCCGCCTGTGACAATAAGAGCGATTCTTCCACCACAGCCGCAACTTCCACACCTGCTCCGGCTGCAGCGCCTGCTGAACCCGCAGCCGCTCCTGCTGAGCCTGCTGCTCCGGCCGCCGAACCTGCTGCCCCAGCAGAAGAGCCTGCTGCGACTGCAGATTCAACCGGTGTGGCTGAGTGTGATGAATATCTGGAAAAAGTTCTGGCTTGCTATGAACAGCATATTCCTGCTGGTCAGCGTGAAGCCATGGTCAGCGGCCTGGATCAGGTTAAAGCTGGCTGGGCACAGATTGAAGACAAATCTGCTCTGGCAGAAGCATGCAAACAGGCCATGGATGCTGCTAAACAGCAGTTTGGCGCAATGGGCTGCTCATTCTAATTAAAGCCTGTTGGGTTATCCGATGAATCAGGGCCTGTGGGCATTGCATGCCAATAGGCCCTTTTTCTTGGTGAAATGACTGTCAATCTTGGAGCTTTAGGCAAATGAAATATATCCAATGGAGATGGGCCCCTGTTGCTGTGGTGATGGTCATGGCGCTGAGTGCCTGCGACAAGTCTGACGAACAGGCCACAGGTACGTCACCAGGTACACCTGCTGGCGGTGAGACCGGATTTATTTTTCCGGAATGTGAGCAATATTTCACAAAAATGCAGGCATGTGTGAACAGCCAGGTCTCACAGCAAGAGCAGCAACAATTGAACCAGTCTTTACAGCAACTGCAAAGCATGATGGCGCAGGCAGACAATCAGGATCAGCTTAAGGAACAGTGCCAGCAGAGCTTGAACAGCCTGGATGAGCAGATGAAGGCATTGGGCTGCAGCCTGTAGAGAGGCGACCCAGGCTGTAATTTCTAAACGGTCTGGCGGGAAGCCAAAGATGGATGGAAATTCCACTGACGGTAAATAGTGCCTGTGATTTGAGATAAGGTAGAAAAAATGGTTAAAAATTTGAGCCGCTGGCTGTGCCCATTGGCATTGGGAATGTTTGTGGCATTACCTGCCGCGTATGCGCAGAATGCTGCGACGCTGGGGGAGTCTGCCATACAGCCGTCAGGAATCCCTGAGTGTGATTCGTATTTTGTGCAGATCGAAGCGTGTATCAAAACGCAGATACCAGCCAGCGAATATGCGGAGCTGGTTGCCGGGCTGAATGAAGCCAGCCGTGCATTTGCAGCCGCGCCGGACAAGTCGGTTGTGGCCCAGCAATGCACACAGGCTTTGCAGCAGGCCAAAGATGAATATGCGGCAAAGGGCTGTACTTTTAACTGATACCGCATCAGCCACAGTACAAGCGATTTTTTGGTCGCAAGATGCAGCAAGAGAAAAGGCATGGATTTGACTCCATGCCTTTTTGTATTGATGCGCTCAGAAACTATGAAGTGACGCTCCAGAGCACCCCAATGAGCAGGTAGCAAAGCCCGGTTACCACGACAATGCCAACCATGTTCAGGAAAAAGCCGGCTTTGATCATGGAGGATATTTTCATTCTGCCGGTACCAAACACAATCGCGTTAGGTGGTGTGGCCACCGGCATCATGAACGCACAACTTGCAGCAATGGCTGTTGGAATGGCCAATAATGTCGGGGACATGCCCTGAGCCACAGCTAGCGCGCCCATCAGCGGCAGGAAGGTTGCTGCAGTGGCGGTGTTGGACGTGACTTCTGTGAGGAACATGATCACGGTAACGACCAGAATCATGATCATCAGTGTGGACATGCCACCGGCAATGCCGCCGACGTTGGTGGCAATCCAGGTCGCCAGGCCGCTGGAACCAATGGCTGCAGCCATGGACAGGCCGCCGCCAAACAGCAGCAATACCCCCCAGGGCAGTCGATTGGCTGATTTCCAGTCCATCAAAAACACGCGGTGTTTCAGATTGGCCGGGATCAGGAACAGCGCCAGTGCAGCAGCAATGGCAATGGTGGTGTCGTTTGCACCCGGAACATATTTTTTCAAAATGGGCTGAAAAATCCAGCACAGTGAGGTGACCAGGAAAACGAGTCCAACCAGTTTTTCGCCCAGCGTAATGGGGCCCATTTCCTTGAGTTCCTTGCGCAGAACTTCTTGTGAACCACCACCGGTGATGCGGAAGTTTTTGCGTGTGAGCCACCACCAGGCCACTATCAGCATGATGAGGCTCACAGGAACGCCCAGCGCCATCCAGGTGCCAAATCCAATCTGAATCTGGTAGTTCTCATTCAGAAAACCTGCCAGCAACGCATTGGGAGGAGTGCCGATCAAGGTGGCGATACCACCGATACTGGCTGCATAGGCAATACCCAGGAGCAAGGCGGTAGCAAAACGTTCTTTTTCCCCTTTGTCATCCTTGTCGCTGGTGAGCATGTCGACAATTGACAGGCCAATCGGCAGCATCATGATGGCGGTTGCGGTATTGCTGACCCACATGCTGATAAAAGCCGTAGCGATCATGAACCCGGCAACCTGTGCTTTGGGTCCGCTGCCCACAGCCAACAGCGTGACCAGTGCAATGCGTTTGTGCAGGTTCCAGCGCTCCAGCGCCAGGCCGATGATGAACCCGCCCATGAACAGGAAAATGGTCGAGTTGGCATAAGGCGAGGTGGCCTTGCCTAAAGAGTCAATGCCCAGCAGTGGAATCAGCAGAATGGGCAGCAGTGATGTGGCCGGAATGGGTATGGCTTCCGTTGCCCACCAGACGGCCATTAACAATGTCATGCCCACGGTATACCAGGCGGCTTGCGACATGTCTCCCGGGGGCGGTGTCACAATGCATATCAGTAAAAGAAGTGGCCCCAGAAAAAAGCCGACCCATGCTGCCAAATTCATGTGGCGTGCTGAAGGTTCTTGTGTAGTAGTCATAAGCAGTTACCTAAAATACAAACTAAATAAAATCCCAGTCTGCGACTTTAAGGAAGAAAGAGAATTTTTCATCTAAGGGATTACCCTCGTCAACTTTTTGGAAACGACTGCCAATTAGTTTAAAAATTTATGCTAACTAATTGAAATAAAATAAATTAATTTAAGTGATTGGTTTTGGTAAGTTGATTTCAAAAATTTTTGCATGCGCTTAAATATGCAGCATGCTCACAAGAAAAAATGAATTCGTTCTTATCGAGCGAGATTTGCATTTTGGATGATGAGACCCCAAATAAGACAGCAATGGGTCCGTTGCTGCGTTACCTGCTGGAGGAAAAGGGTTGTCCAATGCGAAGCGTAAAATGCAGAATGATCGCTTTGCATCAAGGTGCCAGAAACGGTGATTGTTAAACTGGTATGCTGACCTGCCGTTGGGTGAATGATGTCTGAAATTGTAGAAGTCAAACTGCCGAAAACACCGCCTTGCTGGGATACCTGCGGCAACTGCGCGACCGATGAGCTGACGGTTGCAGAGGTGCTGGTGAGCCCCGGCCAGGAGGTAAAGCATGGTGATGCGCTGATGGTGCTTGAGACCAATAAGGTGGGGTTGGAAATTCCTTCACCCGAAAGTGGTACGGTGCTTGAAGTATTGGTTCAGGACGGTGATCTGCTGGACCCTGAGCAGGTGATCGTGCGCATAGAGGTGCAATGAGCGCGTGTATGCGCCTGCGCAGTACCTTGAAGGTACTGCGGCTTTCCGTGTTGTTGATTGCAGGTTTGGCTTTAGCCGCTGATGTGCGCTTTTTGAAGATGCGCTGCAATGATGGTCAGTCGTTGGACCGGGTTGGATGTTTGCAGTAATTCGAGCCGTTGTGCTGTATCCAGCGGTAACAGCTCTGCCCAACGGTTGGCGACCCAGCCGGCATCGGCAAACTGGTAAGGTTGGGTGAAATTGTTTTTGCCCTGAACGATCAGCGCCGTTGTGATTTGCTGCAGCGTATCGCTGCAATGCTGTAAGGGTGCGGGGATGGATTCCGGCAAGTCGGGGGCAATGAGCGTGGCATCCTGCGCAATCCACAGCCCGTTAGGCCCGGTTTTTAAGGATGCATAGCTGAAGCGCTGCGTTCCCAGGCATTGAAGATGCAGCACCTGGTTTTTATCTGCCTCGGTTGCGGTAATAACGGCCAGGGTTCCCATGGGGGACAGGCGGGGTGTTTCATTGGCAACGCGCACCTCATGGCCTTCTTCCAAAGTGACCACTCCAAACGGGGCCTGGGTTTTCAGGCAGGCGCTGACCAGGTCCAGGTAGCGGGCCTCAAAAACCTGCAGCGCCAGTTGCCCCTGGGGAAATAATACATATTTCAAAGGGAACAAGGGCAGGGTGATGGTTGCAGCAGATTCTGAAGGGGTCATGTCAGTCCAGTAACGGGTCAATAAGGCAATATATAAGTGGTTATCTTAACGGATTGCCGGGCAATGGCTGTGGAGATACCGTGAAGATACCGGAATCAGGCATCAATTTCACGGTGCCGGATAATGGTCGGATGGTCTTTGCCAAAGTGTTGTGCCAGTTTTTCCACAAAGTAGACGGAGCGGTGTTGTCCGCCGGTGCAGCCGATGGCAACCGTCAGGTAGCTGCGGTGGTCATTGATAAAAGCAGGCAGCCATTCCTGCAGAAAGTGTGTCAGTTGTGCAAGCATCTGGTTAACGGCGTCGGATTGTTCCAGCCATTGCTGGATGGCCTGGTCCTTGCCGTTCAGCGGGCGCAGTTCTGCTACGTAATAAGGGTTGGGGAGAATGCGCACATCAAACACATAATCGGCGTCGACCGGAATCCCCCGTTTGAACGCAAATGATTCAAATACCAGTGTCAGGTTGCTTTTAGGGGTTTCGACCACCGTTTTAACCCAGCTTTGCAGCTGGGAAGGGCGCAGCAGGCTGGTGTCAATGCTGGAGCCAAGCGATTTCAGCTCAGCCAGCAGTTCCCGCTCCTGTGAAATGGCTTCTGCCAGTGCCTGGTGGCGGTCGCCGGATGATGCATCGGCGCTCAGGGTGGACAGCGGATGGCGACGACGCGTTTCGGAAAACCGCCGGACCAGCGATTCGTCACTGGCGTCCAGATACAGCAGTTTCACGTCAATGGCGGCACCTTCCAGCCCGCGCAGAATCTGCGGCAGTAGCGGCAATGAAGCGGCGCTGCGCCCATCCACTGCAATGGCGACATGGCGCCTTCTTTGCTGTTGCTGCATTTGCAGGGTTTGCAGCAGTTGCACAATCAGTTCCGGCGGCAGGTTGTCCACACAGAAATAGCCGGTATCTTCCAGCGCGCGCAAAGCCACTGATTTGCCCGCGCCGGACATGCCGGTAATGAGAACCAGGTTCAGCGGGGGATAGGTATCCGCTGAGGTTGTCGCAGTGGTGGCAGAAGATGGCATGTGTTGCTCCTGGTGTTATGGATGTGCAGCGGCTCAGTCAGCGTGTGCCTGTATGGGCGGCATGCAGCATTTCCTGTGCATGTGCCAGACCTGCCTGAGAGGTGGCATCGCCTCCCAGCATGCGCGCAATTTCAGTGACCCGGTTGCTTTCGTTGACCGGCGTAATCTGGCTGGTGGTGGTTTTGCCTGAAGTCTGTTTGCTGACAACCCAGTGGTGGTGTGCGCTGGCGGCTACTTGCGGCAAGTGCGTTACGGCCAGCACCTGGCGTTCTTTGCCCAGTTGCTGCATCAGCAGTCCGACCGTTTGAGCAACGCTGCCGCCAATGCCGGAATCAATTTCGTCAAAAATCAGGGTGGGGGTATGCCCCAGTTGACTGGTGGTGACGGCAATCGCCAGTGCCAGGCGGGACAGTTCACCGCCGGAAGCGACCTTATTGACAGGCCTGGGTGTGGAGCCGGTATGCCCGGCAACCAGAAATTCAATGTGGTCAATGCCGCTGGCCTGGGGTTGTGGCAGGGGGGTAATGGCGACTTCAAAACGGCCTCCGGCCATGCCCAGGCCCTGCATGGCAGCTGTAATGGCTTTGGAGAGTTTGGGCGCGGCCTGCTGGCGCTGTGCAGAAACATGCTGCGCGGCAACCAGCCAGGTTTTTTTGGCTTGTTCAGCCGCTTTTTCCAGTGCAGCAATGTCCGAGCTGGCTTCCAGTTCTGCAAGCTCGTGCTGCCAGCTTTGCAGCAATGCGGGTAGTTCCTGCGGCTGGCGCCGGTAACGGCGCGCTAAAGAAAGCCAGCTGGCAATGCGCTGGTCCAGTTCTTCCAGGCGTTGCGGGTCCAGATCGGTGTGGCGCAGCCAGGTATTCAGGCTGTGATGGGCATCTTCGACCAGTGCCTGTGCATCTTGAACCACTTTTAATATGTCTGCCAGTTGCGGGTCAAGGGTGGCGGCTTTTTGCAAAGCGATAATGGCCTGCCCCAGTCTGTCGCTGGCACTGTCTCCCTCTTCACTGAGTGCACTGCAGGAGGTTTGCGCGGCATCCAGCAGCATCTGGGCATGGGATAGCCGCTCGTGCTCTGTATTGAGTTCTTCCCATTCATTTTCGCGCGGGGCCAGTTTGCTGACTTCCTCAATCTGCCAGTTCAGGCGTTCGCGTTCGCGATCCGCGTGCAGCGCTTTGTCCTGCGCTGATCGCAGGCGGTTTTCAGCCTGTTGCCATTGCTGCCATAAGGGCAGCAGGGCGCTGCTGTCAATCAGCCCGTAAGCATCGAGCAACTCGCGCACACGCTCTGGTTTGGTCAGGCTTTGCCAGGCGTGCTGGCCGTGAATGTCAACCAGAAACTCCCCCAGTTCGCGCAGTTGACCGATGGTGGCCGGACTGCCGTTGATCCAGGCCCGGCTTTTGCCCTGGCTGTCAATGGTGCGGCGCAGCAGCAGTTGGTCTTCTTCCTGGTCAAAGCCGGCGTCTGCCAGCCAGTGTTTGATGCCAGCTATTTCGGGCATGTTGAAAGCCACGCTGATTTCTGCGCGGGTTTGTCCCTCGCGTACAACACCGGCGTCACTGCGCCCACCCAGTGCGAGCTGTAATGCGTCGATCAGAATGGATTTGCCTGCACCTGTTTCGCCGGTGAGCACGGTAAAACCGGCGTGCAAATCCAGCTCAAGTTCGTCTACCAGGACAAAGTCGCGCAAAATCAGTTGACGCAGCATGAATAATTTCCGTCACAAACAGGGGCAAAAAACACGATAAGTGCCATTGTAATGAAAAGCACAAACTCTGTTGATGCTGTTGTGATGGCCAAAATGGGTTAACGGGTTGGGCTTTAGTTGTTGCCGGCATACCAGCGCAGTTTGTTGCGCAGGGTTTCGTAGTAGCTCCAGTCCAGTGGGTGCAAAAAGCGCACTCTCTGGTCGGCTGCGGTGAGTATGACCTGGTCGCCCAACTGCAGGTTGGCAAGCGATTGCGTGTCAAAAGTGGCGCTGGACTCGCGCCCGGCCACAAGTTCGAGCGTGACAATGCCGTCATCAGGCAGTACGATGGGGCGGTTGGACAGTGTATGTGGTGCAATGGGTGCCAGTATCCAGCCCTGAATGCCGGGGTAGAGAATCGGCCCACCGACAGAAAGGGCATACGCGGTGGAGCCGGTGGGGGTGGAGACGATGACGCCGTCGGCCCACAGGTTGGTGACAAAATGGTCATTGACTTCAACGCTGACATCCACCATGCCGCTGGTGCTGCCACGGTTGATGACCACTTCATTGAGTGCCAGCGCGGAAAAAATGGGTTCTCCCTGACGCCAGACCTGTGCGGAAATCATGGAGCGTTTGTCTTCGGTGTAGTTGCCGGAAAGAATCTGGCGCAGCGCTTCTTCATAGGCGCTGGGTGAAATGTCGGTGATAAAACCGAGCCGACCTTTGTTGATGCCCACCAGCGGCATGTTGTATGCAGCCAGGCTGCGGGCCACGCCCAGCATGGTGCCGTCGCCGCCGACCACAATCACCAGATCGCATTGCGGACCGATCTGTTCCATGGAAAGAGAGGGGAATTTTTTTTCCAATCCCGCATCTATAGCACTTTGCGCTTCGATAACCACATGAGCGCCCAGGCCGGTGACGAGCTGGGCAATAGAGGCCAGCAGTTCACGGCTGCTTTGTGACTGGTATTTACCAACCAGAGCAATGTGTTGAAAGTGTGTTTCCATGGTGTACTTATTACATCATATCTGATCTGGGTTATGCTAGCGGGAGTTTTGAGTTTTGTCGAATACAATGAGAGGTTAGGTCGGGCATATGTCCCAGGACTTCTACAGGTGAGAGATGCAGTTTCCTTATGAGCTTCAGTTAGGCTGGCGTTATACCCGTGCCGGGCGTGCCAGTGGTCGCAATGGCTTTATTTCTTTTATTTCGGGCGTGTCGATGCTGGGCATTGCGCTGGGGGTGGCCACACTGATCATTGTGCTCAGCGTGATGAACGGCTTCCAGAAAGATGTGCGCGACCGCATGCTCAGCGCGTTGCCGGCAGTCAAAGTCATGAGCCTGCAAGGGGAAGGGATCCCGAACTGGGAGCAGTTTGTCACCGCCATCAAGCAGGTGCCTGAAGTGCTGGCGGTATCGCCGCTGGTGCAGGAGCAGGTGCTGTTGACCAACGGCGATGAAATGATTGGCGCCATTGTCAGCGGCATTGACCCGCAGCAGGAAGCGCATATCACCGAAGTAGCGGCACAGCTTCACCAGCGGGGTGATCTGCAAAAACTGGCTCCGGGCAGTTTTGGCATTATTCTGGGCGATGTGCTGGCCAGACAACTGCGGGTACAGGTGGGCGGGCAGGTCACCATTGTGGCCCCTACCGGGCAGATGACGCCGGCTGGTGTGATGCCCAGGCTCAAGCAGATGACGGTGGTGGGCATTTTCAGCTCCGGCCATTACCAGTATGACGCTGGTATGGTGATGATCAATATTGAGGATGCGCAGCGCCTGTTCCGTGTCGATGGGCCGACAGGCATCCGGGTGGAAATCAGCGACATGCAGCGGGCGCAGCAGGTCAATCAGGCAATCCGGCAACGTTTGGGGCAGCCCGATATGGCGCAGGCGGTAAAGGATTCCAGAGGGCTGTATGTGACGGACTGGACGCGCGAAAATCAGGAGTGGTTCAAGGCGGTGCAGGTCGAGCGGCGCATGCTGTTCATTATTTTGACGCTGATTGTGGCGGTGGCGGCGTTTAACCTGGTATCCACGCTGGTGATGACGGTAACCGATAAGCGGGCCGATATCGCCATTTTGCGCACGCTGGGCGCGCGGCCGGCTTCTATCATGAGCATTTTCATGGTGCAGGGGGCAACCGTCGGGGTGCTCGGCACTTTCCTGGGCGTTGGTTTTGGCACGCTGATCGCCTACTATGTCGGCCCGATTGTGGGCTTTATTGAGGCGCTGTTCGGCGTGCGTTTTATTGATGGCGGGGTTTATTTCCTGAACTATCTGCCCAGCGACCCGCGCCTGTCGGATATTTTGACGATTACCGCCATTTCTTTGGCGCTGGCTTTTGTGGCAACCATCTATCCGAGCTGGCGGGCGTCACGCGTGAACCCGGCGGAGGCACTGCGTTATGAATAACGATTTGATGACACCTGTCACCGTATTGCAGGCGCAGAACCTGAGCAAGCGTTTTGTGGAAGGCAGTGGTGCCGGACGCATTGACGTCACTGTGCTTAGCGGTGTAGACCTGACGGTGAACAGGGGCGAAACGCTGGCGATTGTAGGGGCGTCAGGGTCCGGCAAAAGTACGCTGCTGCATTTGCTGGGCGGGCTGGATAAGCCCACCACGGGGCAGATCAGCCTGATGGGGCGCCCGTACACCAGCATGTCGGTGGCCCAGCAGGGCGTATGGCGGAACCGGTATATGGGGTTTGTCTATCAGTTTCACCATTTGTTGCCGGAGTTGACCGCACTGGACAACGTGGCAATGCCGCTGCGAATCCGGCGGATGACGACAGAAGCTGCCCGCGCGCAGGCGCTCGAGGTGCTGGAGCGTGTCGGACTGAAGCAGCGCGCGCAGCACCGCCCGTCTGAACTCTCCGGTGGGGAGCGGCAGCGCGTTGCGATTGCACGCTCTTTGGTGACTGGCCCGGCCTGTGTTCTGGCTGATGAGCCTACCGGCAACCTTGACAGGAACACCGCAGATATTGTGTTTAACCTGATGCTGGAAATGGCGCAGGAAAAGGGCACGGCATTTGTTGTTGTGACGCACGATGAGGCGCTGGCCGAGCGATGCGGGCAGGTGGTTCGTCTGGATCAGGGGCAGTTTAGCGCAACGTAACCATTACGGTACAAATAGGCCTTTTTCATGATACTGATAAAGGGAGGAAAACCGGATGTGGATTGACAGCCATTGCCATTTGGATGCTCCTGAATTTTTAGCAGACCGGGAAGGTGTTTTTGCTCGCGCTCGCCAGGCCGGGGTGACCCAGATGGTGATTCCGGCCGTAGCGCCGCTGCACTTTGATATGGCTGCACAACTGGCGGCAGCACAACGGTGTGCTTATGCTTTGGGCATGCACCCGCTGTGGATGGGGGAGGACTCTCCACACAACCAGCGCGAAGCTGATGAACAGGTGATGCGGCAGGTGCATTCTGCATGGCAGCGTTATGCCGCTGATCCGCGACTGGTGGCCGTGGGAGAGATCGGGCTGGATTATTTTGTAGAAGGCTTGAGCCGGGAACGCCAGTGGTTTTTTTATACCGAGCAACTCAAGCTGGCGCGGCAATACGGTTACCCGGTGATTTTGCATGTGCGCAAGTCAGCCGACATGCTGCTTAAAGGGCTGCGGCAATTTCCGGTTAGCGGCGGTATTGCCCACGCGTTCAACGGCAGTGAGCAGCAGGCACAGGCGTTCATGGATCTGGGGTTCAAACTGGGGTTTGGCGGGGCCTGTACTTTTGAGCGGGCTCGGCAGATACGGCATCTGGCGCAGACACTGCCGTTGCAGGCGCTGGTACTGGAAACAGATGCGCCGGACATGCCGCCACAATGGCTTTACCGCACCGCTGAACAGCGTGCACAAGGAGAGCCGCAGGGGCGCAACGAACCGGCACAACTACCCCGGATTGCTCAAGTGATTGCGCAGTTACGCGGCATGCGGCTGGATGAACTGGCTGAAGCTGCCCGCGAAAACACATGGCAGGCGCTGCCTAAGCTGCGTCAGCTGGATAGCGATGCAGGGCCGTTGCCGCCGGTGTGATCAACAATGTGCAGTTCAGACCTGGGCGTGCCAATGCTGCGGATAACCTGTGCAATGGCCTTGGTGCTGTCAGACTGTACCTGGCTGTAGTTTTCGGGGGCGGCAAACGGGCAGATGCTCAGGCGTGTGCCGTCAACCGTGAACTCGGCAATCGAGATGGATGGCACAGGGTTGGTTCTGACATTGGGAATGGCGCAGATGGCTTCTTTAAAACGGTTCATGGCTTCCTGCGGATCAATGCTGTACGGAATGGTGATGCTGCAGTCTATCCGGCGGTAGGGCAGCGCACTGAAGTTCTGAATGGTATCGGAAAAGATTTTGTTGTTGCCAACAATGGTCTGCACATTACCGGCAGCGATGATGGTGGTGGTGAATACGCCGATATCGGTGACGACACCATTGATGCCGGCCGCCGTGATGGTATCGCCGACTTTGAACGGGCGCATCAGTTGTATGAAAACGCCAGCGGCAAAGTGGGCCAGCAAGCCACCCCATGCAGTGCCTACGGCCAGGCCCAGGCCGGCAAGTAACGCGGCAAATGAGGTCGTCTGAATGCCGAAAATGCCGAAGATGGAAAGAATCAGCAGCAGTGTCAGCAGCCAGGAAATGATTTCACGGATGTAGAGTACCAGCGTGCGGTCAACGCGCTGGCCTTTTTCCAGAATACGGCTGAAAATTTTAGCCACCAGTTTGATGGCCCAGCGTCCGACAAACCAGATCAGCAGGGCACTGATGATTTTTAGGCCGAGGTCAGTCGCGTGTGTCAGTAAAAAATTCCAGGTTTCTTCCGTGTTCATAAGCGTATGGATTCAGTCAGTATGCGAAGCAGGGCAATCCATTAAAATGGGCCATCAATTCTGATGGCCTAACTTTAGCATTAAATATCACAACACAATGCGTTCCATTCAAAAAACGCAAGCCCCGCTGCAAGGCTTGCCTGCAGTCATACAGCACGATGCGGTGCTGGCCATATTGGGGAGTTTTCCCGGCAAGGCTTCTTTGCAGGCACAGCAGTATTATGCTTTTGCCAGAAACCACTTCTGGCCGATCATCGGGACTTTGCTGGGAACACCTGATTTGCAGCAGCGGGCATACGCTGAAAAACTGCATTTTCTGGTGCAGCACAGGATTGCGCTGTGGGATGTGTATGCCGCCTGCCAGCGCGAAGGGAGCCTGGATGCGGATATTCAGGCCGGGGAGCCGAATGACCTGGCTTTGTTGAAGCAGTGGGCACCCGGGCTGAAGGTGATTGCCCATAATGGGGGCACCAGCGCCAAGTTCAAAAAGCAAACATCTTTGTTGGGTGTGCAGGTGGTGCAACTGCCATCGACAAGCCCGGCCAACGCGAGCTGGAGTTTCGAGCGTAAATTGGCGGCATGGCGGCAGGTGTTTGTACAGGCTGGTATATTGGGTGAAAACAAATAACGGGAAGGCACAGTTGGTTGTGGTGAACGATAGCAAATGAAAAAAGATTTACCTGAGGTGTTTTTTTCTGAAGAGTCCGGGGTGCGGCATTTGCACCTGGGTACGCATGACTGGATTCAGGGTTCCATGCGGGTGCGCAAACCGTTTGAGATTGAGCTGGAGTATGTGCAGCGGATGATGGCCTGGCTGCTGTTTTTTGACCCTGAAACGGTTGACCAGCGCCATGCCATGCAACTGGGGCTGGGGGCTGCGGCCATTACCAAGTTCTGTTATAAAAAACTGCGCATGTTCACAACCGCGATCGAGTTGAACCCGCAGGTGGTTGCGTTATGCCATAGCTGGTTTAACCTGCCGCAGCCGGATGAGCGGTTGCAGGTGGTGATTGCCGATGCGTCGGATGTGGTGGCTGATCCGGCCCGACTTGGCTCTGTTGATGCTTTGTGTGTGGATATTTATGATGACCAGGCCCTTTCGCCGGTGCTGGATTCTGTCGAGCATTATGCACACTGCTACGGGTTGCTGAGTGATGATGGCGTGATGACGGTTAATCTTTTTGGCCGCAGCGCCAATTTTCTGAAAAGTGTCATGCGCATTGCCAAGGGCTTTGGCATCGTGCTGCAACCGGATGAAAAACAGAGCAGGCTGTGGCAGTTTGCCCCCACCGCGGAAGGCAATACCGTGGTGCTGGCCCTGCGCAGCGACCAGGTGCCTGAGCGTGCATTGATGCAGCAACGGGCGGAATATATTGAATACCGCTGGGGGCTGCCGGCGCGCAAATGGGTCAGGGGTTTAAAGCCTGTGACGTTAAAAGCAAAATCATAGAAACGGTAGCTGTGTTTTAATAGGGGTTGTATTTATCCAGCAGTTCGCCGGTGACCGTACCGGCGTACGGGTTGACAGGGACATATTTGAATGATGCAAGATCAAGATTCTTCTGACCTTCCGGAACAATCCAGTACGGAGGGTGAATCCAAGGCTACTAAATCGTCCTCCAAGCTGTCGCGTTCGAAAAAGCCCAGTGCGCCGCATGGGCCTTTGCAGTGGCAGCAACTGGTTGAGTGGATGGAGGAAGACCGTATCATCAATGCAGACACGGCTGCACGCGTACGCGAGCGCCTGTCCGGAACGAGTTCGTCGCAGCACCCGCTGGTACGGCTGGCACAGTTGAATATGCGTGATTTTGACGAGAAAGAGGTGCTGGATATTGACAAGCTGACGCAGTGGCTGGCAGCACATGTCAAGATACCTTTTTTCCGTATTGATCCGATGAAGGCCGATGTCGGGCAGATTGGCGATATCATGTCGGTCGAATATGCCAAGCGGCATGAAATTCTGCCGGTGAAGGTCGGGACGGGTGACCTGGTGATTGCCACGGCACAGCCTTTTCAGACGACATGGATCAAGGAGATTGAGCATATTTCGCGCAAGCTGGTGCGCCTGGTAATTGCCAGCCCGGTGGACATTGCGCGCTACAGCATTGAGTTTTTTACGTTGGCGAGGTCGGTGCGCGATGTGCAGAAGCGTGGCGGAGCGACGGCGGCGGTTTCTTTTGAACAATTGGTGGATTTGGGGAAAAGCGGCCGCCAGCTGGATGCCAATGACCAGGGCATTGTGCAACTGGTGGATTGGCTGTGGCAGTATGCTTTTGACCAGCGTGCCAGTGATATCCACCTGGAGCCCAGGCGGGAAACGGGGAATGTGCGTTTTCGCATCGACGGTGTGATGCATACCGTATACCAGTTGCCTATGACGGTGATGAACGCGGTGCTGTCGCGCGTCAAGCTGCTGGGCCGTATGGACGTGGTTGAAAAAAGGCGCCCTCTGGACGGGCGTATCAAAACCCGCACGCCTTTGGGCGCTGAGGTTGAAATGCGGTTATCGACATTGCCAACGGCATTTGGCGAAAAAATGGTGATGCGTATTTTTGACCCGGAAACCACGGTCAAAAATATGGAGGAGCTGGGGTTCCCGAGCAAGGAGGCCAGGGAGTGGGAGGATCTCACGCACCGGCCCAACGGTATTATTCTGGTAACCGGGCCTACGGGTTCAGGTAAAACGACGACGCTGTATTCAACGCTGAAAAAGCTCGCGACCGATGAGGTGAACCTGTGCACGATTGAAGACCCGATTGAAATGGTGGACCCGGCATTCAACCAGATGCAGGTGCAGGCCAATCTGGATATCGGCTTTGCCGACGGGGTGCGCGCTTTGATGCGGCAGGATCCGGACATCATCATGATCGGGGAGATCCGTGATGCGGAAACCGCCAATATGGCTGTGCAGGCGGCTTTGACGGGACACTTGGTGCTTTCAACGCTGCATACCAATGATTCCCCTTCAGCAGTGACCCGGTTGATGGATCTGGGGGTGCCCGGCTACCTGCTGAGCGCAACATTGCTGGGGATTCTGGCCCAGCGCCTGGTGCGGACTTTGTGCCCTGCCTGCAAACAGCCGGATGATGCTTTTGACCGGGAGGCTTTTGCGCAACTGGCCAGTCCCTGGCGCCTGAACGGAGAGTCGCACCCGTACAAACCGGTCGGTTGTCTGGAGTGCCGCAATACCGGATTCAAAGGCCGTGTGGGGCTTTATGAAATGATGGTTCTGGATGAGGTGTTCAGAAAACAATTGAGCAAGTCGCCCGATCTGGACGGTCTGCGGCGCACGGCGATCAAGCAGGGCCTCAAGCCGCTGCGGCTGGCCGGGCTGCTCAAAGTCGGACAGGGGATTACGACGGTGGCCGAAGTTATTGCGGCAACACCGCCCATAGAAACCGGATCTGAGGATTAACACGGCTGGGAAGATGACCATTACAGCCATTACACAGCAGTTTCAGCGCCTGGCTTTCATGAAATAGCGGCAAGGCCAGCACATACTGCGGCAAAGTAACAGATTTATGAGCGCCAGTGCGGCTTCTCCCTCCCAGGCTACCACTTCAAATGGCGGCGATATGCCGCCGGCATCGCTGTGGCCGGGCATTTTGATTGCCTTGTGTGGCGCGATAGGCTTTTCGGGCAAAGCGATCATCATCAAAATTGCCTATCGCGATTATGCGATTGATGCGGTAACGCTGCTGATGCTGCGCATGCTGGTGGCATTGCCTTTTTTCCTGGTGATGGCCTGGTGGGCCGGGCGCGGGCAGGCCAAACTGTCTGGCCGGGAGAAGTGGGTGGTCGCCGGGCTGGGCTTCAGTGGCTATTATCTGGCGAGCATGCTGGATTTTCTGGGGCTGCAATATATCAGTGCCAGTCTGGAGCGGCTGATCATGTATGTGACGCCATCGATCGTGCTGTTGCTGGGCATGTTCCTGCTTGGGAAAAAGGCCGGGCTCAGGCAATGGCTGGGCATTGCCGTGAGTTATGCGGGGGTGTTTCTGGTTTTTGGCCATGAGATCAGTTTTGCCGGAGACCATCTGGTGCTGGGTGTGGCTTTGTGCTTTGCCAGTGTGCTGTCCAATGCGGTGTATCTGCTGTACAGCGGCGAAACGGTGAAAAAGCTGGGAGCGCTGCGGCTGACGGGGCTGGCCAGCATCTGGGCATGTGTTTTTTGTATAGGACAATTTGTGCTGACCCGCTCATGGGCCGATTTTCAGAGCATACCGGCAGGTGTCTGGCAATTGTCATTGCTCAACGGTACGTTGTGCACGGTTGTGCCGGTGCTGTTGATGATGATCGGTATTCAGCGCCTGGGCGCGGCTCTGGCTTCCCAGGTGGGAATGATCGGACCGTTATCGACCATCATGCTGGGTGTTTTTCTGCTGGGCGAGCCGTTTAATGCCTGGATTATTGCGGGAACCGTGCTGGTGATGGGCGGCATGTGGATTGTGGTGCGCAGGGCATAATGGCCGCTCAAGCCTGCCATGCGTATTGTTCAGTGCGGCACTCAGCCATGGTATGTGCGGCATGTGGCATCGCCTTTGAAAGGTGCAGAATGCGGCTGTGAGGCCGTGAATATGCTGTGGTGTCATGGCTGTTAACTGGGTGTGGTGCGTCAAAGTGGCAAACGAATAGAAAGGGCGTTATTTTATGGATTT
Source organism: Saezia sanguinis (assembly GCF_963921665.1). Lineage (NCBI taxonomy): Bacteria > Pseudomonadati > Pseudomonadota > Betaproteobacteria > Burkholderiales > Saeziaceae > Saezia > Saezia sanguinis. Next base: position 13,524 of record NZ_CAWUGC010000010.1, on the reverse strand, counting down.
AGGGATTGCCGGCCGTTGGGCCATTGTGTGTGCGGCAAGTAAGGGGCTGGGGCGGGCCTGTGCGGCTGCATTGGTGGCCGAGGGCGTGAATGTGGTGATTGGTGCGCGTGGTGCTGAGCAGTTGAACCGCACGGCGCAGGAATTGCGCCAGCTTCCGGGTGCAGGTCAGGTGATTGCGGTGGCTGGTGATGTGACCACCGATGAGGGGCGGCAGGATCTGCTGGCTGCTGCGCCGGTGGTGGATATTCTGGTGAATAACGCAGGCGGGCCTCCTCCGGGGGATTTTCACGACTGGAGCAAAGAAGACTGGATGAAAGCGCTCAACGCCAATATGCTCACACCGATTGAGTTGATCAAGGCGACCGTGGATGGCATGATGCAGCGCCGTTTTGGCCGTATTGTGAATATCACTTCCAGCGCGGTCAAAGCGCCGATTGATATTCTGGGGCTGTCCAACGGCGCACGCTCGGGGCTGACCGGATTTGTTGCCGGTATTGCGCGCAAGACGGTGCGCTGTAATGTCACAATCAACAACCTGCTGCCGGGGTCGTTTGATACCGACCGGATTGCCAGCAATTTTGCCGCTACAGCCAGGCTTTCCGGCAAGTCGGTTGCAGAGGTCCGCGCTGAGAAGGAAGGTGTGATTCCGGCGGGGCGTTTTGGACAGCCGCCGGAGTTTGGTGCGGCCTGTGCTTACCTGTGCAGCGCGCAGGCAGGGTATGTAACGGGGCAGAACCTGCTGATTGATGGCGGGGCGTATCCGGGCACATTCTGATATTTTTGAAAGTATTCAAATAAAAAGGCTCTTGAGATAAGAGCCTTTTTGCATGCTTGAAGCATCAATAACATGCATCGGTCAGTTGTTTCAGGCATTGCTCAGCCAGTTGTTGTGCATGTTCAAATGTGGCTTCATCTATGGATAAGAGGTCAGCGATGTTCTGCTGTAATTCCTGCAAAATATCAAAGCGTTCAACCAACAGAGTGGATGTTGTGTAGGCTTTTACTAAATCATTGAATTGGTCCAAGCCGCTAAGTTCGTTTTCATTTGGCTCAAAATAATACAAGGATAAAAGCAAAGGAGCTGTTATGCGCAACGGTTGCGGGCCAGAGTATGACGCAGCCAGTTCGTTGCGAAATCCCTGCATGGCCTTTTGTCTCCAGTCATGCGCTTGCTGCAGGTCTTGCTCAAGCCCGTCGGTTCCGTTTTCATAGAATGAGGCGAGTCTGTTTTGCATACGGGCATTGCCTTGCTGCGCCTGCTGAATGATGCCGGGCAAAGCCTGCTGTTGCCAGTAGCGGGCGCGTTCTTCATCAGGTTCAACACCATACCGGTTGCTGCTTTGGTACGCGCGGGCAAGTTGCAGTTGTGCTTGCAGATGCCCTTGTGTTGCAGCTTGCTCGTAATAGGCCATGCCGCGCTCTATGTTGGAGGTGATGCCATCCATCCCTCTGACATAAATTTCACCCAGCAGGAACTGCGCTTCCGCTTGCCCCTGAGCGGCAAGAGGTTCTAGCCCCGCGATGGATTTCTCACGCCACGATCTGGCTATCTCTTTGTTATGCACGGGGCCGTTACCGCCCATGCTGTGCAGCGAGGCCAGTATATATTGCGCCAATGGGTCGCCGCTATTGGCTTTTTGAATAATTTCATTGACTGGCAGGTGCCAGTAGTCATCGGCGCTGGTGAGGGGCTGTTGTGTGGAGGTGCATGCACACAGGAAACAGGCGCAAAGGAATGAGACAAGAAGTCTGGTCATGGTTGAGTTTCTTTCTGCAGTGGTTATATGGATGGCAGGAGAAAATGCGACCTGGCCGCATGTATTTGCTAGCCCTTCATCGCAGGGTTTTGATGCATTGTATATAGATTGGCTGAATTGACCGTGATTACGCAAAGAGGTGGGTTGGGGATTTATGTATGCATTCCGGTCATGATTCTGTAGCGTGAGGGGGTACGTTTTGAGATAATCAAGGGTCAGAACGCATTAAATAGGGTGTTGCGCAAGGCGTTGGAGTGCGCCGCGTAATCAACTACGCAAGCACGAGACAACTCAGTGATGCGCTTCATGGCACATTTGCCCTTCGGGTTTGCTGGAATGAAGCTATTGACTGCGTTGCTCAGCTTGGCAAGGGCCTCGCCATTGCCTTCGCTTCGCGCCTTGTCCTACCCCCATTCCAGTAAACGCAATCTTTCTATTTAATGCGTTCTGACCCTAGGTTCAGGAGAAACGGATGATGCCATATTTGCAGGAATGTGTATTGTGTAACGCCGATGGTGGCATTCTGATTGCCTCAACGGATCGCTGGCGGGTCATCCGTGCGCTGGATCAGGAGGGCTTTCCGCTGACTTACCGGGTGGTCTGGAATGCGCATGTGGCCGAGTTTTCTGATTTGGCACAGGATGAGCGCCATGAATGCATGGCGGCTGTGGCCTGGGTCGAGCAGGCCATGCGCCGGTTTTTGCAGCCGCAAAAGATCAATCTGGCGGCATTCGGGAATATGGTGCCGCATCTGCACTGGCATCTTGTGGCACGCTACCCGTGGGACAGCCGGTTTCCTGCCTCTCCATGGGCGGCGCCTGTGCGGGAGAACGCCGTGGGGCGCTGGGAGGCATTGTTGCCGCAACAACAGCAGCTTGAGCAGTATTTATGTGACCATGTTGCTTTGGCACATGGGTATTGACGCTGCTAGAAGCGGGGTGGGCCGTGTCTGATATGGCGTGTGCATGGCATGGGGCGTGCGCTGGTTTTCAAAATGAATCCGCTGCTGTAGGGTAGATTCTGACTTCCCGAATGAAGATCGGGGCGTTTGCGGTTATGATTACGCCATACTGATGCACGTTGAACAGATTGCTGTGTCCTGAATGCAAGGTGAGGGGCCATGGTCTGCTGCATATTTCAATCGTCAAAGCATATTCAATCATGTCTACAACACATTTCGGTTTTGAAACAGTCGATGAAGAGGAAAAGGCTGCCCGTGTCCGGGGCGTTTTTGATTCGGTCGCGCGTCGTTATGACGTTATGAATGATCTGATGTCCGGTGGGCTGCACCGGATATGGAAGGCATATACCATCATGGCTTCCGGTGTGCGTGCTGGTCAGCAGGTGCTGGATATTGCAGCAGGTACCGGTGATCTGAGCAAGGCTTTTGCCAAAAAGGTGGGGCCAACAGGCAAAGTGGTCATGACCGATATCAACGAAGCGATGCTGAGCATTGGCCGGGACCGGATGCTGGATGCCGGCATGGCGGTGGAAGCGGTGGTGTGTGATGCGGAGAAACTGCCTTTTCCGGATGCGGCATTTGATATTGTGTCGGTGGCATTTGGCCTGCGCAACATGACCCACAAAGACAAGGCATTGCGTGAGATGTGCCGTGTGTTACGGCCCGGCGGGCGTTTGCTGGTGCTGGAGTTTTCCAAAGTCGCCAAGCCGCTGGAAAAGGCATACGACTGGTATTCGTTCAATGTGTTGCCGCGTATCGGTAAATATGTAGCCAAGGATGAGGACAGTTATCGCTATCTGGCCGAATCGATCCGGATGCACCCCGGGCAGGAAGAGCTCAAGGCCATGATGAAGGATGCCGGGTTTGGCCATGTGGACGTACATAATATGACGGCTGGCGTGGTGGCGCTGCACATGGGCATCAAGTGCTGAACAGTTGAGTATTGGGTTATAAGCGGGCAGTTCTTTGAAGGGGCTGCGCAGATGAAATATAAGCATGAGGAGATAGGTTAATGCAAGGTGTGATTTCAGGACGGACGTTTCCGGTTAGGCGTGCTGTGAATAAATGGGGACGTTTGCTGATGGTGCTGCTGACGGTGTTTCTGTTGCTGTGGGCAGCAACGGCGGATGCCCGGCGGCTGGGCGGTGGCGGTTCTTTTGGCCGTCAGTCGCCAAGCGTGACAAACCGTTCTGCAACACAACCTACGCAGCGCAACAATGCGCAAAACCAGCGCCAGATACCGCCACAGCAGGCCGGGCAACAGCCGCGCAAACCCTGGGGTGGTATGTTGGGTGGTCTTGCTGCGGGCCTGGGGCTGGCAGCGCTGTTTCATTGGATGGGGTTTGGCCCGGTGTTGGGTGACATGCTTGGCACACTTCTGCTGGTATTGCTGGCGTTTGCCGCCATTACATTTTTCATGCGCATGATGCGCCGGCCAGCACAAGCACAGCAGGCGGCAGGCGCTGGTGGAGCTGCGGCGGGCTGGAATCAGCCGCAGGCAACGCCGTTCCAGTCGAATCCGGCAACGGCGCCCGGTGCGTGGGATGGCTCAGCCGCAACGGCTGGAAGCTCATGGGGGCGTATGGAGATTCCTGCCGGGTTTGATGTGCAGGGTTTTGAAGAGGTTGCAAAGGCTAATTTTGTGCGTTTGCAAAAGGCCTGGGATGCCGGTGATGTCAGTTCCCTGAAGGCTTTTCTGACCGATGAAATGTATACCCTGATGAAAGGGCAGTTGGCGCAGCGCCATAACGATTTCAGCGGCACGACCAACCAGACGGATGTGGTAACACTCAATGCACAGTTGCTCGGGATTGAAGAGGTCGGCAATGAATACATGGCCAGTGTTGAATTCAGCGGCATGATTCGCGAGAACCCGACGGCTGGTGCCGAGCCTTTTACAGAGGTGTGGAATCTGACCAAAGATAAAGCCGCGGCAAACGGCGGCTGGCTGCTGGCCGGGATTCAAAATATTCCTTCAACTCCACGGTAAGTGAATGATGAACTCATCAGATTTTTTTGCCAGTGTTTCTGCCCAGATGGAGCCTATTTTTTCGCGGCTTGCGGAACTGGGTGAAACGTTTTCGCAACCCATACGTGCCAAGGTGCTGCTGGTGTTTAACCACCTGATTTCCCAGGAGCCGGAAGCGGTTGAGCGTTTGCGCGTGTACGCCGGCAGGCGCGTGATGCTGGAGAGCCCGATGGGGCAGTGGCCGTTAACGATCACGCCAGCGGGGCTGTTTGAGGAAACGCCCAAGGATGACGTGCAAGCGGATTCCGGCAAAGCGGATCTGCATTTGAAAATGCAAACCCCCAGCCCGATGGATTTTGGCAATATGCTGTTCAAGGGGCAGCGTCCGCCGGTGGCCATAGATGGTGATGCGGATCTGGCCGCAACGTTTGCCTGGCTGGTTGATCATTTGCGCTGGGATTATGCCGAGGATTTGTCGCGCATTGTGGGCGATGTGCCCACACAGATTGCCATGGACCAGTTCAAGCAGGTGGTTTCCATGTTCAGGGGGTTTCTGGAGGCGTTCAGCAAACGTACCGGTGGTAAGAGCGAGTAGTTAATGCGACGTTTTTTGCGTTCTCTGTCTATTTTGCGTGTTGTTTTGCGATACCAGCTTGATGAGCTGGTGCTTTCCAATGTGCGTAACCCGTGGCTGACGCGTTTCAAACGGCTGGTGTTATTCGGGCGCAGAAAACCCACGTTGCCGCGTGGCGTGCGCCTGCGGTTGGCACTGGAGGAGCTGGGGCCGATTTTTGTCAAGTTTGGTCAGGTGCTTTCTACACGGCGCGACTTGCTGCCCGAAGATATTGCCGACGAGCTGACGCTGTTGCAGGACCGGGTGCCTCCGTTTGATTCTGACCTGGCCGCGCAGATGGTGGAAAAGGCGTTGCGGCGCCCCATTGCAGAGATTTTTGAGTCGTTTGAGCACGATCCTGTGGCCAGTGCTTCGATTGCGCAGGTGCATTTTGCAACCTTGCGCATGAACGATGGCACGCTGAAAGATGTAGCTGTCAAAGTGTTGCGCCCGGGGATGAGGCCGGTGATTGATCAGGACCTGGACCTGATGCGCTGGATGGCGGTCTGGGTACAGCGCCTGTCGTCAGAAGCCAAGCGGCTGCGACCGACTGAAGTGGTTGCGGAGTTTGACAAGTATCTGCACGATGAGCTGGATTTGATCCGGGAGGCGTCGAATGCCTCTGAAATCCGGCGTAACATGCAGAACCTGAATATGGTGCTGGTGCCGGAAATGTACTGGGATTATTGCACCAGCGATGTGATTGTGATGGAGCGCATGAAGGGCGTGCCGATCAATCAGGTTAGCGTGCTGCGCGATGCCGGGGTGGATATTCCCAAGCTGGCGCGTGATGGGGTGACGATTTTCTTTACCCAGGTGTTTCGGGATGGCGTTTTCCATGCCGATATGCACCCCGGAAATATTCAGGTGAGTCTGGACCCGCAGACTTTTGGCTATTATGTATCGTTGGACTTTGGCATTGTCGGCACGCTGACCGAGGTTGATAAAGATTACCTGGCGCAGAATTTTGTGGCATTTTTCCGTCGCGATTACAAACGCGTGGCGGAGTTGCATGTGGAAAGCGGCTGGGTGCCTGCTGATACGCGCATTGACGAGCTGGAAGCCGCAGTCAGGGCAACCTGTGAACCCTACTTTAACCGGCCGCTGAAAGAGATTTCGCTGGGGCTGGTTCTGATGCGCCTGTTCCAGCTTTCCAGAAGGTTTAACCTGGAGATTCAGCCCCAGTTGGTATTGCTGCAAAAGACGATGCTGAATGTGGAAGGGCTGGGGCGCCAGCTTGACCCGGATCTGGATTTATGGAGTACGGCGCGGCCTTTCCTGGAAACCTGGATGAACGAGCAGGTTGGTTATAAGGCAGCCTGGCGCAGGTTCAAGGATGAGTTGCCGCGGTATGCGCAATACCTGCCGGAACTGCCCCGCCTGTTGCATCAGGCGTTGCAGCAGCAGACTTTGCCGCCACAAAAACGTGAGGATGATCTGGCGCTGTTGCTGGCTGAGCAGAAACGAACCAACCGGTTGTTGCAGGCGGTGATCAGTGGCGGTATCGGCTTTATGCTGGGGCTGCTGGCGATGCAGTTGATTGTGCATATCCGGATTTTTTAAAAAATAGTCTAAAAGTATGTATTTGGCTGGCACTTCGTGCGCGGGGTGTGTGCTGAAATGGCAATTCGCCGTAAAATAAACAGTTTCAGTGATTTTTGAAAGAGCCAGAGATGCCGATTTATGCTTATCGCTGCAGCCATTGCGGTCATGAAAAGGATGTGCTGCAAAAGATTTCAGATGCTCCCCCGGCTTGCCCCGAGTGTGGACAGAGTATGAGCAAGCAGGTGACTGCTGCTGCTTTTGATCTCAAAGGCAGTGGCTGGTATAAGACGGATTTTGCCTCACAGGGATGTCCTGCCGCAGCATCTGCGAGCAGCGCGGACGAGTTGCCTTGTGGCGCTGCCGCATGTGGCTGCAAGGCGGCCATGGCCGATTAGGCTGATTTATGAGTACATTGCGCCGCTGGTTTCTGTCGGGTCTGCTGGTGTTGTTGCCCTTGGGGGTGACACTGTGGGTCCTGAGCCTGGCGCTTTCGTTGCTGGATGGTTCCATCGGTTGGTTGCCTAAGCACTGGCAGCCTGAGGCCTGGCTGGGTTTTCGCGTGCCGGGCATGGGCGTGGTGCTGATGCTGGTTGTGGTACTGGCGGTTGGCGCGATTGCCAGTAATTATGTCGGGTTCCGGCTGGTTCGCTGGTGGGATGGTGTGCTGGGGCGTATTCCTGTGGTTCGCTCGATTTATTCGGGCGTCAAGCAGGTGTCGGATACCTTGTTTTCCGATAAAGGCCATGCTTTCCGGGAGGTGGTTTTGCTGCAGTTTCCGCGCCAGGGTATCTGGACCATTGCTTTTGTGACGGGCCACCCCGGCGGGGCCGTGGAAAAGTATCTGGATTCACAGCTTTATCTGAATGTGTTTGTGCCAACGGCACCTAACCCGACCTCCGGGTATTTTATTATTGTGCCACGCTCCGATGTGATTGAACTGGATATGAGCGTGGATGATGCGCTGAAAGTGGTGGTTTCCATGGGTGTGATTGTGCCGCCGGTCGTGCCGGCTGCACCCGATGGTGTGTTGGAAACAGGTGTTGAACAGAACGACGAAAAGTCGTCATAATTGTGTGTGTTACAGGCTGCGGATGCAGCAGAAAGTTTTCTCATGTCGATGCGTAGTCATTATTGCGGTCAGGTGACCGAAGCTTTGTCAGAGCAAAAAGTATTGTTGTGCGGCTGGATCAACCGGCGGCGTGAGCACAGCAACGTGGTGTTTATCGATTTGCGCGACCGTGAAGGTATTGTGCAGGTGATTTGTGATAAGCAGGATGATCCGGCGTTGTATGCTTTTGCGAATAATGAATTGCGCAATGAATACTGTATCCAGGTATCGGGCAAAGTGCGTGCGCGTACAGCAGAAACCATCAACCCGAACCTGCCCACCGGCAAGATCGAGGTGGTTTGTGAAAAGCTGGAGGTGCTTAACCCCTCTGTGTCTTTGCCATTCCAACTGGATGATGAAAACCTCTCAGAGATGATCCGGCTGACCAACCGGGTGGTTGATTTGCGCCGTCCGCAGATGCAAAACAATTTGATGCTGCGCTACCGTACCACGATGGAAGTGCGCAAGTTTTTGGATGTACATGGCTTTATTGATATCGAGACGCCGGTGCTGACCAAGAGCACGCCTGAAGGTGCGCGTGACTATCTGGTTCCCAGCCGTGTGTATGACGGCGAGTTTTACGCCTTGCCGCAAAGCCCCCAGTTGTTCAAGCAGATGCTGATGGTGGCTGGTTTTGACCGTTATTACCAGATTGTGAAGTGTTTCCGTGACGAGGATTTGCGTGCTGACCGCCAGCCGGAATTTACGCAGATTGATATTGAGACCTCGTTCCTGGAAGAGGGCGAAATCCGTGCGCTGTTCCAGGAAATGATCACGACGGTATTTAAGAATGTTTTAGAGGTGGACCTGGGTGAGTTCCCGGTCATGCAGTTCAGTGAGGCGATGCGCCGCTATGGCTCGGACAAACCGGATTTGCGCGTGAAGCTGGAGTTCACCGACCTGACCGATGTGGTCAAGGATGTGGAGTTCAAGGTATTTTCTGGCCCGGCAACAACCCCTGGCGGACGTGTGGTAGGGCTGCGGATTCCTGCGGGCGGGCAGATGCCGCGCTCGGAAATTGACGGTTACACCGATTTTGTCAAAATTTATGGCGCCAAGGGGCTGGCCTGGATCAAGGTGAATGAAAAAGCCAAAGGCCGCGATGGTTTGCAAAGCCCGATTGTGAAAAACCTGCACGACCAGGCAATTGCCCAGATTCTGGAGCTGACCGGGGCGCAGGATGGAGATCTGATTTTCTTTGGTGCCGATAAGGCCAAGATTGTCAATGATGCGATTGGCGCGTTACGCGTCAAGATCGGTCTGAGTGAGTTTGGCCGCAAGCATGGTCTGTTTGAAGACCGCTGGGCACCGCTGTGGGTGATCGATTTCCCGATGTTTGAGTACGATGAGGAAGATCAGCGCTGGATGGCGATGCATCATCCGTTTACTTCGCCTAAGGATGGGCATGAGGAATGGCTAGAGACAGCGCCTGAAAAATGTCTGGCCAAGGCCTATGACATGGTGCTTAACGGCTGGGAAATTGGTGGCGGGTCTATCCGTATCCATAAAGCAGCGGTTCAAAGCAAGGTGTTTTCTGCGCTGAAGATCGGGCCGCAGGAAGCGCAGGAGAAGTTTGGTTTCCTGCTGGATGCGTTGCAATACGGCGCACCTCCGCACGGCGGGTTGGCGTTCGGGCTGGACCGCATTGTCACGATGATGACCAAGGCCGAGAGCATCCGCGATGTGATTGCTTTCCCGAAAACCCAGCGTGCGCAGTGCCTGCTGACCCATGCACCGAGCCCGGTGGATGAAAAGCAGTTGCGGGAGTTGCACATTAAATTGCGTAATCCGCACCCGAATGCTTCGTAAAGATCAGGGAAGGCGTTGTATATTTATGGTGCCTTCTGATTGGCCGCTTGCGAAAAAGGGGTAAACACGCTATACTGAAAAACTTTTCTATGCACAATAAGTCTCAAAATACTTGTTGTGCTCTTATGGCGTGCAGTGCTAAAGGTTGATTTTAAAGAAATTAACTTGGTGTTGCGGGGCTATTGAGGGCGGGGCTTTGGGGTGAAATATGCCAGAAAGTCTTGTGCATAAGAACACAATTCGTTTTATTTCATTGATTGCGTTGCTGTGAGCAGCTCAGCAACGTTTTTGTTTTAGGGACGCTTTATGCCAACCATCATGCAACTTGTTCGCCAAGGGCGTTCAACTGAAGTTGTGAAGTCCAAAAGCCCGGCTATGGAAAGTAGTCCGCAGCGCCGTGGTGTTTGTACTCGTGTTTATACAACGACCCCCAAAAAGCCTAACTCTGCTTTGCGTAAGGTTGCCAAGGTGCGCCTGACCAACGGATATGAGGTCATCTCCTATATTGGCGGTGAAGGCCATAACCTGCAAGAGCACAGTGTGGTGCTGGTGCGCGGTGGTCGTGTGAAAGATTTGCCGGGTGTGCGTTACCACATCGTGCGTGGCTCTCTGGACTTGCAGGGCGTGAAAGACCGCAAGCAGTCTCGCTCCAAATACGGCGCGAAGAAGCCCAAACAGGCTTAATTGGTTTCAGGTGGCCGGTGCCGTCTTTTTTAATGGCGCTGGTTTTGGATTGGCCCTTTTTGTAGGGCTAAAGTAAGCGGTGCCGCTCAAAAGAATTTTTTTGGAATGTGCACCATCAGTCAGCAGGCTTTGGTTATTGGCTGCTGTGAGCTGAAGTTAAGTAAAGAGGTGAAAAATGCCACGTCGTCGTGAAGTTCCCAAACGGGAAATTTTGCCGGATCCGAAGTATGGTAATGTTGAAATTGCCAAGTTCATGAACGTGATCATGCAAAGCGGTAAAAAAGCCGTTGCAGAGCGTATTGTGTATGGCGCTTTTGATCAGATCGAGCAAAAAGCTGGAAAAGATCCGCTGGAAGTTTTTATTGCCGCTATTGGCAATGTGAAGCCGGTGGTTGAAGTGCGCTCACGCCGTGTGGGTGGTGCCAACTATCAGGTGCCGGTTGAAGTGCGTCCGGTTCGCCGCTTGGCTTTGGCGATGCGCTGGCTGAAAGAAGCCGCGCAAAAGCGCAGCGAAAAATCCATGGCGCAGCGTTTGGCTGGCGAGTTGCTGGATGCAACTGAAGGCCGTGGCGGCGCAATGAAAAAGCGTGATGAAGTGCACCGTATGGCTGAAGCCAACCGCGCGTTCTCACACTTCCGCTTCTGACGCGGCGCGCATTTGATTCGATTGTAACTGTATGAATTTGACGCGCTGCGAGTGAATTTGACCTCGCAGCGCTTTCCATTACCGGAGTAACACACTATGAGCCGTAAAACCCCGATTGAGCGCTACCGTAACATCGGTATTTCCGCCCACATCGATGCAGGTAAAACTACCACGACAGAACGTATTTTGTTTTATACCGGTGTCAATCACAAAATTGGTGAAGTGCATGATGGTGCTGCTACCATGGACTGGATGGAGCAGGAGCAGGAGCGTGGTATCACCATTACCTCTGCTGCAACCACAACGTTCTGGCGTGGTATGGATCACAACCACCAGGAACACCGCATTAACATCATTGATACCCCCGGGCACGTGGACTTCACAATTGAAGTGGAGCGTTCCATGCGTGTGTTGGATGGTGCCTGCATGGTGTACTGTGCTGTGGGTGGCGTGCAGCCTCAGTCTGAAACGGTTTGGCGTCAGGCTAACAAGTACAAAGTGCCTCGCTTGGCCTTTGTGAACAAGATGGACCGTACCGGTGCCAACTTCTTTAAAGTGGTTGACCAGATTAAAACCCGCCTCAAAGGTAACCCAGTGCCTATCGTATTGCCGATTGGTGCCGAAGAAAACTTCAAAGGCGTTATCGATCTGGCCAAAATGAAAGCCATCATCTGGGACGAGGCTTCTCAGGGGATGAAGTTTACATTTGAAGACATTCCGGCTGATATGCTGGAGCAGGCCAAAGAGTGGCGCGAAAAAATGGTTGAAGCCGCAGCCGAGTCTTCTGAAGAACTGATGAACAAGTATCTGGAAGAAGGTGATTTGACCGAAGAGGAAATCATTGAAGGTTTGCGTGTCCGTACACTGGCTAACGAAATTCAGCCAATGCTGTGCGGTACAGCGTTTAAGAACAAGGGCGTTCAGCGCATGCTGGATGCGGTGATTGAGTTGCTGCCTTCTCCGTTGGATGTGCCGCCTGTGGAAGGTCTGGACGAAGACGGTAAAGAAGCACACCGCAAGGCGTCTGACGATGAAAAATTCTCTGCGTTGGCATTCAAGTTGATGACAGACCCGTTTGTCGGACAGCTGACTTTCGTGCGCGTGTACTCCGGTGTGCTGAGCAAGGGTGATACCGTGTACAACCCGGTGAAGGGTAAGAAAGAACGTATTGGTCGTATTGTGCAGATGCATGCCAATGACCGTAAGGAAATTGATGAGCTGCGCGCTGGCGACATTGCCGCTTGTGTTGGTTTGAAAGAAGTGACCACCGGTGAAACGCTGTGCGACACCAGTGCCATTATTACGCTGGAGCGTATGGAGTTTCCTGAGCCTGTGATTTCTCAGGCGGTTGAGCCTAAGACCAAGGCCGACCAGGAAAAAATGGGTATTGCACTGAACCGTCTGGCTTCTGAAGATCCTTCTTTCCGTGTTCACACCGATGAAGAATCGGGCCAGACCATTATTTCCGGGATGGGTGAGTTGCATCTGGAAATTCTGGTGGACCGTATGCGCCGTGAATTCAGCGTGGAAGCGAACGTGGGCAAACCCCAGGTGGCTTACCGTGAAACCATTCGCAAGACCGTTGAAAATGCAGAAGGCAAATTCGTTAAACAGTCTGGCGGTAAGGGCCAGTACGGTCACGTTGTGCTCAAGCTTGAGCCAATGACCCCTGGAAGCGGTTTCGAGTTTGTGGATGCCATTAAAGGTGGTGTGGTGCCGCGTGAATACATTCCGGCTGTTCAGAAGGGTGTTGAAGACACGCTGAAGGCTGGTGTGGTTGCAGGTTACCCGGTGGTGGATGTGAAAGTCACACTGCATTTCGGTTCATACCACGATGTGGACTCGAACGAAAATGCGTTTAAGATGGCTGCTTCCATGGGTTTCAAGGACGGTATGCGCAAAGCGGATCCGGTTCTGCTGGAGCCTATCATGGCTGTTGAGGTGGAAACACCAGAAGAAAACATGGGTGATGTGATGGGTAACCTCTCATCCAAGCGCGGCGTGATTCAGGGGATGGATGACATTCCTGGCGGCGGTAAAACGGTTCGTGCCGAAGTGCCCCTGTCGGAAATGTTTGGTTATTCCACCTCTTTGCGTTCTATGACGCAAGGTCGTGCGACCTACACGATGGAGTTCAAGCATTATGCGGAAGCTCCGAAGAATGTGGCAGATGCAGTGATTAACGAACGTTCTGCCAAGTAATTTTGAGGAGATGGTGCTGTTCATAAGACAGTGCCATCGCCGAAATTTTGTAACATTTGTAGTAAATACATTTACTTTTGCTCTTTGAAAGGAATAGAGAATCATGGCGAAAGGCAAGTTTGAGCGTACGAAGCCCCACGTGAACGTGGGCACGATTGGGCACGTAGACCACGGCAAGACCACGCTGACAGCAGCGATTGCCTCCGTGCTGTCGCAGAAATTTGGCGGCG
>NZ_CAWUGC010000009.1:0-73394 GCF_963921665.1 Saezia sanguinis | reverse complement strand
CAAATAAGAATCACACCGGGTCAATAATGACCCGAGGGAACACCAACGCTATTCAACAGTCTCAAATCTCGTCGCTGGTTCAATCAATACCGGCTCTTCTACGGTTTCATCAAACCAAGTGCAGAACTGCTCACCCTTACCCATGCCAACGGACTTGCCCCTTAGCAGCAGATTGCATTAATGCAGTTTTTGCATTTATGCATGCAGATTCTGCAACCAAATGTATCTCATCGCAGGCAGCAAAATCTCTTAAACAGTTCGTTGTTTTACAAGGAAAAAACACCTTTTCTCCTGCGTGAGTAGAGCCTGGCATGCATGTTGCTCATCAATGACTACATCAGAGAAAAGTATTTCTCAAGCTCTATCAAAAGGGGATTCTGCGATGAAGGAATTGTTAAAAGAGCAAAGTGCAAAAGCTGCGCTCATCTTGCACCCTACAGACAATGTTGCTGTAGTGGTTGCAGATATTGATAAAGGCGACGAATGCATCATCCGTCGTGTGGATGGCACCGAATATGCCGTACAGGCTCAAAACGACGTCAAATTCGGACACAAAATTGCACTGGCAGATATTGCCAAAGATGCGCCTGTCATCAAGTACGGTGAAGAGATTGGCCGCATGGAGGTCGCAATTAAAAAGGGCGACTGGATTCACAACCACAACATGTATTGCTCAAGGGGGATGTGATTATGAATGATTCATTTTGGGGTTATGAACGTGAAAACGGGCAATATGGCATTCGCAACCATGTGGCAATTATTCCATCTGTTTTTTGTGCAGCGAAGGTCGCTGAGCGTATTGCGCAGAATGTGCCGCGCAGCATTTTTATGCGCCATCCCGTTGGATGCAGTCAGGTTGGCAATGATCTTGATACCACGGCCCAGACACTGATCGGCATTGGCAGAAATCCCAACATTGCTGCGGTTGTTGTGGTTGGACTTGGGTGTGAGCGTTTCAAAGCCAATGAACTGGCTGAAGGTATTGCGTCAACAGGCAAGCGCCTTGAAACTGTGGTGATTCAGGAGGAAGGGGATACGCTGCGTGCCATTGAAAAAGGCTCGCGAATCGCCCAGGCCATGTTAGAGGCCATATCACAGGAGCGTCGCCGGGAGGCATCTGTCAGCCATTTGATGATCGGTCTGAACTGTGGCGGTTCAGACATGACCAGTGGGCTTGTCGCTAATCCGGCCCTTGGAATCGCCTCCGATCGTCTGGTCGAGCAAGGTGGCAGCTCCATTCTCTCTGAACTGACAGAGCTGCTTGGCACCCAGCATATCCTGGCACGCCGCGCGATCAATGAGCAGGTTGGCAAAGAGATAGAAGATGCAATCAATGCCATGGAAGAGCACCTGACCAAGCAAACCAGGGAATCCACAAATGAAAACCGTCGCCATCTGATCTCAACGGGCAACTATGACGGCGGACTTTCCAGCGTTGTGGAGAAGTCTCTTGGCAGCATGAAGAAGTCTGGAGAAAAAGCAAAATTCATGGAGGTATTTGCAACCGGCGCAATCCCCAGCAAACGTGGGTTGCTGCTGATGGACGGCCCCGGGCATGACGGCGAAGTGGCAACAGGGCAAGTTGCTGCCGGCGCACAGATTATCTGCTTTCCAACCGGGCGGGGCACGCCTTCAGGCTTCCCGGGGGTTCCTGTCGTCAAAATCACCGGCAACCCGCACACTTATAACCGCATGCGAGCCAATATCGACATCAATGCGGGCGAAGTGTTATCGGGTCAATGTTCTCTGAACGAAATGGGAGATCGTATCTATCAGGAAATTCTTGATGTCGCCTCCGGCAAATTGTGCAAGGCAGAAGAGTTTGGTCACGACGAGCTCCTTTGCATTACCAGAAAGCCGTAGTTCATACAGGATTGATGGACGAGGTCTGCATATCAAAAGAGATTCTCAAAATCATTTTGTTGAATATGCCAATACGTTTGTACCAGCAGCCATGACAAGGCGCCCGGTTAAACAGCGTTCATAGATCTTATCTGTCTGAAGACGAGCAGCATACCTCCTCTTTGAGAGGATGAGGTAGGGCGTTCTATTTCCTAAATTGAAGGTTTTAGTGGTCTATATCGTTTTTGCATCACGCCAATGAAACAACTTAGACCACACATTGCAAGGAAAGAAAATGAGCAACCCAAGTAAGTTTGAAAGTTTCGGCAAACGATATGGTCTTTTGCTGAGCGTAGGCATTGGTCTGCTGGTTTGGTTTTTACCGATGCCAGACGGGATGACAATCATCCAGCATAAACTGCTGACCATATTTTTCAGTGCGGTAACGCTTTGGATTACACAGGGCATCGGTTTTGGGCCCAGCGCTTTTATCGTGTGTTCTCTTCTGTATTTCTGGGTAGGCAACCTGGCCGGTAAGGTTGATGAAAGCGGCGGCCTGATTCACGATGCGGGGTTTGCAATTGCAGGTTTTTCCAATTCGGGCCTGTGGCTGCAGACAGCGGGTTTCATCATTTCAATCGCCATGATTGAAACAGGGGTGGCCAAACGGCTTGCCCTGCACATGTTACGCTGGCTGGGCAAAAGACCCTTCGGTGCCATTCTGACTCCCATGCTTGCCAATATGCTGATCTCTCCCCTCACCCCTTCGAATACCGCAAGAACCACCGCATTACTGCCCGTGGTCGAAGGAATTGCAGATTCGTATAAAGCGCAAAAGGGAGGCAATTTTGGCAAAGCACTTTTTATATGTAACAGCTTGTCTTCCAATATCACAGCCTCGGCTTTCATGACAGGAACCGTTCCCAACCCTATGGCCGTCACCATGATCATCAGTGTTGCGGGCGCTTCCATCATGACGTCATGGGGCTACTGGGCTTTGGTGGCTTTTCCGGTCAACATGATTTTGCTGGTACTGTCTGTTGGTATTGTGACGCGTATCTTTAAACCGGAGATGAGTGCCATCCCCGGAGGCACTTCTTATATACAGGAAGAGCTCCGGCAGATCGGTCCGATGAAATCATCCGAAAAGCGCACCATCTTTTATTTTCTGCTGGCGCTTGCGCTTTGGTCCACTGATTTATGGCACCATTTCAACTCCACGTTCATTGCTTTTCTCGCTGTCATACTGATTTTCCTGCCCAAGATTGGCGTGCTGACCTGGAAAGAGGCAAACAAAGGCATTCCATGGGAGCTGTTTGTTTACTTTGGCGGTGTTCTTTCGCTGAGTGCCGCATTGGTTAAAACCGGCGCCATTGAGTTCATCATCAGGGCTGGAATGACGCACCTTGGTATTGAAAACGTCAGCATGCTGCCTTTCATGATCGGTTTAATGGGGTTCACGATTTTCAGCCACATGTTCTGGTCAACCACAACGGCCATGTGTGGGGTCATGATTCCCATTTATATCGGCATTGCGCAGACTTTCAATTTCCCGATTGTCAGCTTCGTGCTACCACAGGCCTTCCTGATCGGCTACGCATTCTTCTTCCCGTTCAATACCCAGGGCAACATCATCATGATGGGACCAGGCTACCACAGCACAGCAGACTTGTTCCGCTCGGGCCTTGCAGTGGGCTTTGCCGCCTGGGCATTGTGGGCTCTTGCCGCTATTTTCTACTTCCCCATCGTTGGCTTGCGTTAAATCCTGATGCAGACATGACGAGATTTGTTTTAATGACTTCTGCCAAAGACCAGTTCATTTTTAATGGCAGGCAGATACACCTACGGAGAAATTGATCATGAGACTTTCAACCATTGTATTAAACGGAGCAGAAACCGCTGCCATCGTCTCTTCCAAAGGGCTGGTCCCGGTTACTGATGTCAATACGACATACAACAAGTGGTGGCCCACAGATATCTTCAATATTTTGCAGACTGGCAGTCTGGATGCAATGCGGCAATGGTATTGCAACGGTGGAAAAGAGCGTCTTGAAAAACTGCCGGCCATCCTTAAAGAACACGCTTTTTATGCTCCGCTTTACCGGCACCCTCACAAAATCTGGGGCATTGGGCTTAATTATGTAGACCACGCCGGCGATCTGGCCGAAAAAGCACCGACAGGCCGCCCCGCCAGTTTTCCGAAATGGGATAACACCATCATCGGTCATACCGGAACGATTGAAATTCCGACGCAGTCCGAAAAGACAACCGGCGAATCGGAACTGGGCATTATTTATGGCAAAGAATGTAAAGACGTCGAGCCGGAAAACTGGCTTTCTGTGGTAGCCGGGTTTACCACCATCATTGACATGACAGCAGAAGACATTCTGCGCGCCAATCCCCGTTATCTGACCCAGGTCAAAAACTTTGACACCTTCTTTTCTTTTGGCCCTGAACTTGTCACGCCCGATGAAGTTGACGATGTCATGAAGCTCAACGTTGCCACAGTCATCAACGGCAAAGTACACGCCAGAAACACTGTCTCCAACATGACATTTCCGCCTGACTTTCTGATTTCATTCCACTCCAAAATTGCCACAATGTACCCGGGGGATGTGATCTCAACAGGAACGCCGCGTGCCGTGCATATCAACGAAGGTGATGTCATAGAGTGCCATATTGATGGCTTTGAATCGCTCGTTAACTCGGTGAGAGATTTGAAAGTCAGTCAATAAACACAGCTAGAAACGAGCCTGAAAAATGAGGCATGCATGGATTGATGATGCTTCATTTTTCATGACCAGAATTTTCAAAAAATTAAAGGAAAGCAAATATGGAAACCGGTTTGAAAGATAAACCCGTTATTGTGATGGCATCCAGCGCAGGATTAGGCAAGGCAGCCGCACTTGAATTCGCCAGGGAAAAAGCAAACGTCATGCTCTTTAGCCCGTTTGAAGAAGAGCTCAAACAGGCTCAGGCAGAAATTGAAGCGGCCACTGGTAATAAGCCGGCGTATGTCATCGGAGATATCACCAAAAGTGAAGATATTAAAAAAGTTGTTTCTGAAACGGTAAATGCTTTCGGTTCCGTGTTTGCTTTGGTCAACAACGCCGGTGGCCCGCCCGCAGGCAGCTTTGACAGCTTTACAGATGATGACGTGTGGCAAAAAGCCTATGAACTGAACCTGCTCTCATACATTCGCAGTATCCGTGAAGTGCTGCCCCACATGCGCAAAGCAGGGGGTGGGCGTATCGTCAACTACACCTCCTCCTCGGTCAAGCAGGTACTTGATAACCTGATTTTGTCCAACACCTTCCGAATGGGCGTAATCGGCTTATCCAAAACGCTGTCTCAGGAACTGGGCAAAGACAATATTCTCATCAACGTCATGGGACCGGGACGGATTGGAACCGCCCGCATTGCCTATCTTGATGAAGTCAGGGCCAAAAAAGCCGGCCTGACCATTGAGCAGGTGCACGACAATGCTATCAAAGGCATTCCTTTGGGCCGTTATGGAACACCAGAGGAATACGCCAAGCTGACCGTGTTCCTGTGCTCACAGGCCAATACCTACATTACAGGACAAACCATGCTGGTTGATGGCGGTATGACAAAAGCATTCTAAAAAAGGGTATCAACCCTTCTCTTCTATAAAATCATATGCAACTTTAAGCATTACCTTGCAACGCATATTGCAGGTAATGCTTTTTTACATCAGAAAGCGCTTGTTTTATAAGACGACTTTTTTAATGCCATAGCGCTGCATTTTTCGATAAAGCGTCGTTTTGTGTATGCCCAGAATTTCTGACGTTTTCTGCTGGTTGCCATGCGTGCTGCGCAGCGTTTCAATGATGCGATTGCGCTCACAGTCTGATGACGCAGGGCAGCATGCATACTCGTCACTGTCTGCAACCTCCTTGGAAACAGACTTTTCTATGACTTCTTTGCCAATAGCCGCCGGGCCTCCAGTGGTATCCATCCAGTCTGGCAAACGGATGTATTCCATGGCTGCATGAACATGTTTTGCACGTATCAACCCGCTTTTATGAAAAAAGCACAACCGCTGGACACAATGCTGCAATTCACGGATGTTGCCATACCATACTCCCCCAGCCAGAGCGTCAATAGCATCCGGAGAAAAAATCCGGATATTTTTTTCATAAAACTCGGAAAAATATTCGACCAGCACGGGGATATCTTCCCTGCGCTCTCTTAACGGTGCAATCAGAACAGGAAACACATTCAGGCGATAAAAAAGGTCTTCCCTGAACTCCCCTTTTTTCACCATGCCCCATAAATCCCTGTTGGATGCGGCAATCACCCGAAAGTCCAAAGGCGTGTAATGTGAACTGCCAAGCCGGGATACCCCTTTTTCCTGTAACACACGCAACAACCGGGTTTGTCCGTAATGGTCCAAAGCAGATATTTCATCCAGGAAAATAGTTCCGGTATCGGCCATCTCAAAAAAGCCGGGTTTTCCTTTTTTCATGGCCCCGGTAAAAGCGCCCTCTTCGTATCCGAACAGCTCTGACTCCAGCAACGACGGGGGAATAGCCGCGCAGTTAACCGCAACAAACGGGCAATGTTGCCGCAGGCTTGCATTATGTATGGCCTGGGCAAAAATCTCTTTACCCGTACCAGTTTCGCCAAACAAAAGAATGGGGCTCGACGTTTTGGCAGCAGCTTCGCATAATTGAATTGCCTTTTGCAATGCAGGCGAATTACCGATAATCGAATCAAATGATTTGTCGGCGGTATGGCCTTTGGATGTAGGCCTTTTTTGTATTTGAAGCTCTGCAACCTGTTTGATCCGCTCCACTTTCTGGAACGTAATCACCACACCGTGCAGCAAATCGGCTTCCTGATGCTTGATCACATTCACAATGAATTGCTGATTGTGATAATGAACCAGCTTATCTGAAACTGTCTGCCGTGCAGACACAAGCTCATAGATTTGTGGCCATAGCGATTTGAGTGTGCGCGGCTCATCCTGTTCGGTAAGACCCAGCAATTTTTTGGCAGCGGTGTTCAATATGGTTATGTGATTCTCGGAATCCAGCGATATGATTCCTTCCTTGATCGCACCCACCGTTGTTTTAAAATGATTGGCCTGCAGCCGCTCCAGACTACGGGCCAGGGCAATCGTATGCCCCTCCCGCAACGCCTGCTCCAGTGACGACTCCCCGCTGACATATTGAAGAAACAAGGGCCGTTCGCTGTGAATATTCTTCCGGGTTGTGACACCGCCAACCAATACATCCACACCATCACTCTGGGCAAGCTTGACAACCCTGCGGATGGAGTCACTTGAAGCCTCGCTTTTGTACACCCGGACATCCAGATGAATCAAGTCGGCAAAAGCTGCGATATCCAGATTGATATCCTGATAGGTCACAATCCCGATGCGGGGAAAGTCCAGCCCGCTGTGTTGTTTGGCCTGAGAAATAATCGCACACAGATCGCTGATATGAAATGGAATATTGACTAAAGGAATGCTGATCCCGGACTGCTTGATCAGCTCCAGAGTCGCCCCCCGGGAGACAATGGCATGGACCCCCTTCTTTTCCATCCGCTTCGCAATGGGAATCGCCGTTTCCAGCGCAGCATGATGTATCTCTACACAGTGGGTCAGCCCAAGCTTGGAGATCATGGCAAGCATATCCTGATACAGGCCAATATCGCCGATATCATCAGGCACTATAATTCCAATGCGTTCCATGCTGCTTTGCATCATCAAAATAATGTCAAAAAAATGCTGATATGCACACCATCATACATGATGAGTAAAGCATGAACTTTGATCCGGCTCACTAAAATGATTTAAAAAATTAATTCATTAAAATCAATAGATTGCATATTGCCCTGCGCTCAAATGTAGCGAACGGGGAAATCTTCGCAGACAAGAAAAGACATGCATGAGATTCATCACGCAAAAATCACCATTTCACATGGTTCATGCGTTTCAATTGATGCTCCTGGACACCATCCAGTTGCTGCGAGAACATTAAAACGTACCAACTGTCCTTATAGGTGCTTTCAGCAGAAAATTCCAGCCGGATAATCCATACATATGCATTGATTTTTGATGGCCGCCTCATATCCAGCCTGGCCGGAAAACTGTTGGCCTGACTCGTCTTTCCAAATGTTCCTGGGCAGGGTTATTGATACCCCGTTAAACTTTTACAGACAGTTTTTATATATTGATAACCCCCACTGAATGGAACTGCCGCCAAAACATGGATAAACACCTTCCATCTGCTGCCTCTCTGAATGTTTCAGATTCATGCCGGCTCAATCGCAGAAGCATGATGGCCGGTTCATCTTTTGCTGTGATGATTGCACTTGGCCTGTTGCCTGCTCAAACTGCGCTGGCACAAACGCCAGTCTCGGATACCACGGACCTTTCTGTCTCCAGAATATTTCACCGTATTGCCTCCGAGCTATGCGCAAACCCGGAGCTGGATTTTGGACTTACGACCAAAACATTCGATGCGCTCAGAGCTCTGACACCCAATTTTGAGAAAAAAATGGGGCTGTTGACTGTGTGGTATCACGATACACAGGCATGTGCAAAGTCTGATACAGAATGCGAAGCTCCCCGCATTGCCCCTGAACTCAAAGAATTCATGCAAAGCATTCTGCGTGCGCTTTATACCGGGCGTGCAGGTTCGGGCAAAGACGCCATATTGATCACTTATGAACATGCGCTCATGTACGCGCCCACAAAAGATGTCACGGAAATCCCGACTTATGCCCGTGGCGGATATGGCAGTTGGGCCCAGGCCCCATCCCTATAATGAGACCTAGTCCACAAGAGTAAAAAGTACCGTTTATGGCAATACCACAGTATGATGCAGATGTCATTGTGATCGGATCCGGCGTTTTAGGCTCTCTGGCAGCCTGGTCTTTGGCGCGCCGGGGCCACTCTGTCATTATTCTGGAGGCCGGCCCCCGCATGGAGCGCTGGCAAATTGTGGAGCGTTTTCGCAATAATCCGGAAAAAAGCGACTTCAACCGACCATACCCCGAACAGGCCTGGGCTCCGAAGTCTTATGGCGGCGCCGTCTCTGATACCTATCTTGAAAACACCGGGTCGTTCGAATTTAAACCCGGCATGCTGCGCCTGATCGGGGGCACCACCTGGCACTGGGCTGCCGCAGCGTGGCGCTATCTGCCCAGCGACATGAAGCTCCACAGCACCTATGGTGTTGGCCGCGACTGGCCAATCAGCTACGAAGACCTGGAGCCCTGGTACCAACTGGCAGAAGAAGCCCTGGGCGTTTGCGGCAGCAATACCGATGACCAAAGTGGCCGCGGCAGACAGCATCCTTACCCGCCCCGCTCTCAGCCGTACCCTTTGCCGCAGTTGACCTGGAGTTCCTACACCCAGGAATTTGCCCAAAAAGTCGGGCAGGCAGGGTTTCGCTTTATTGATGAACCCCAAGCACGCGCCAGCCGCACCTACGATGACAGGCCCGCCTGCAGCGGCAACAACAACTGCATGCCGATATGCCCGACCGGTGCCATGTATTCCGGTATCACGCATGTCGACAAAGCGAAAGAGGCCGGTGCCAAAACCATGCCAAACTCAGTCGCCTTCAGACTGGAAAAAGGCGAAGGCAATGTCATTACCGCCGTGCACTATAAAACACCGGACGGGCAGGAACGGCACCTGACTGCACGTTTCATCATTGTGGCAGCCCATGGCATTGAAACGCCCAAGCTGCTGTTGCTCTCAGAAGTCGCCAACTCCTCCGACCAGGTGGGTCGCAACCTGATGGACCATACCGGCATCGGGCTCACATTCCTTTCCCATGACGCACTTTGGCCGGGGCGCGGGCCTGTACAACAAGGCGGTGTATTCAACTGGCGGGATGGCTCCTTCAG
The DNA here is from genome assembly GCF_963921665.1 of Saezia sanguinis. Classification (NCBI taxonomy): domain Bacteria; kingdom Pseudomonadati; phylum Pseudomonadota; class Betaproteobacteria; order Burkholderiales; family Saeziaceae; genus Saezia; species Saezia sanguinis. The sequence continues at coordinate 63,665 of NZ_CAWUGC010000009.1, read as the reverse complement.
AGCCCGGCACTCGGCCATCAAGCATTCGTTAGGCAACGCCGTGCCTAACCTGATGGTCACAGAGCGGCTCATCGCCGCAGGCTATAAAGGCAAACAACTCAATGAACAAATACGCCACGATGCTGCGCGCTGGGTCAGTATTTCAACTGTGTTTGAAATGCTGCCGCATGCCGGTAACCGCATCACCCTGTCTGACAACAAAGATGCGCTGGGCATTCCCAAGCCCTCTATCCATTACGATGTGGACGCCTATGTAAAGGCGGGGGCAGAAATTGCCAAACAGGACTTCAGGCACTTTGTCTCGATATTTCAAGGGAAAGTGGTCAACGACGATACCGGCTGGCAAAACCGTGACCACATCATGGGCACGGTCATCATGGGAGATAATCCGGAAAATTCGGTGGTTGATGGTGACTGCCGCACCCACGACCATCCGAACCTGTTTCTGGCAACTACAGGCGTTATTCCTGCAGCGGGGGTGGTCAACCCCACACTGACCGGCGCCGCATTGTCTTTGCGTTTGGCCGAAACCATTCATAATGCTTTATAAAGGAGTTTACCGGGTGAGCATCAACAGGCGCATGGCGTTCACAATACACCAATTGCACCAGCGGCTGGTGGCAGTCGGCCTGGGGCTGCTCATGCTGGCCAGCTCAGCCATGGCCCAACCCGCTTCTGAAAGCACCAGCGAACCCATAACAGAAAGTACTACCGCTGCCGACCTGATTGAACGTGGACGCTACCTGAGTACAGCGGCAGACTGTTACGCATGCCATACCAAAGACCCGGCACAACCGTTTGCCGGTGGCGAAGGCATACGCACCCCCTTTGGCACCATCTACCCTCCGAACATCACGCCAGACCAGCGCACTGGAATCGGCGCGTGGACCGATGATGAGTTTTACCATGCCTTGCATTCAGGCAGGGGGCGGCATGGAGAAAACCTCTACCCGGCCATGCCGTACGATTCATTCACACAAATCCGGCGTGATGACGTGTTGGCAATTAAAGCCTACCTGTTTTCACTGCCCGCCATTGAACAGGCAAGAACCCCGAATCGGATGGATTTTCCATATAACATCCGCTGGACTCTGACCGGATGGAAAATGCTGAACTTCAACGAACAAGAGTTTCGCCCGAACCCTGATAAAAGCGATGCAATCAACCGGGGCGCCTACCTGGCCAGTATGGCCCACTGCAGTACCTGCCACACGCCCAGAACCATGTCCATGGGCAGCGACCCGGAACGTCCACTGGCAGGCAGTATCGTTACCAACGGCTGGTATGCCCCCAATATCACCCCGGACGAAATCAGCGGCATCGGTAGATGGTCCGATGCAGAACTGGCGCAATACCTGAGTACCGGTTACATCCCTGGCAAATCCAGTGCCGGCGGCCCGATGGCACATGCCATTGAAAGATCGCTGTCGCAACTGCCTGAACAGGATATCAACGACCTCATTGCCTGGTTGCGTGACCAGCCTGCAATGCGCAATAAAGAAGATCAGGCCACCGAAGCCACAACCGCTCCTTTTGAATGGGGTGAACTGCGCGATTTATCCGGGACCATTCGCGATACATTAGATTATCGCCCATCGGCAAGCACAGCCTCACGCAACTTCTCAGGCGCACAACTGTATTATGGCGCATGTGCAAGCTGCCATGGCATGGACGGTGGCGGTATTGCTCAGGCCGACTTCCCATCACTGGTCAACAACAGCACGCTTGGCCAGTCCACCCCTAATAACGTGGTTCTCACCATATTAAATGGCATTGAGCGTCAGGCTGGTGACCGGCAGATTTTCATGCCCGCATTCAAAGGGCAATTCACAGACCAGGAAGTTGCCACGCTGACCAACTGGCTGTTCCAGACCTATGGCCGCCCCACCACCCAAACAACAGATGTAGACGTCAACAAACTGCGCACCGGTGCCGCACTGGGAGAAGCTCCCATTGCCTCCATCATCAAAGCAGCGGGCGTAGGCATCATGGCGCTGCTCCTGGTCTTCGTTTTGGGCTGGGTCATCCGCTTTGCACCGCGTATCAAGGCATTCTTTGCCAAATTCAAACGCAAACGCAAATAAGTCCTTTAAAAAAACAGACGGGGTATCCCGTCTGTTTTTTTATTCAAAGCCACTCACGAATGCAAGCCGAAAAACCGCACTCTATGAGTTTGCCTCATCATCTAGCTTTCTTAAAAATGCCAGCTTCTCAGCAATTTTGACTTCCAGCCCGCGCGGCACAGGCTGGTACCAGCCAGGCTCGGCAATACCGTCCGGCAAATAGGTCTCTCCAGCCGCATACGCGTTGGGCTCATCATGCGCATAGCGGTAGTCATGCCCGTAGCCCAGTTCCTTCATCAGCTTGGTCGGGGCATTGCGCAGGTGTACAGGAACCTCACGCGATTTATCCTGTTTGATGAAAGTTTTCGCTGCGTTATAGGCGTTATAACCGGCATTGCTTTTGGCCGCACAGGAAAGGTAGATGATCGCCTGTGCCAAAGCCAGTTCGCCTTCGGGTGAGCCCAGCCGTTCATAAGTGGCAGCCGCATCGTTCACAATCGTCATTGCTCTCGGATCAGCCAGGCCAATATCCTCCCACGCCATACGCACAATACGCCGGGCCAGATAACGCGGGTCGGCCCCGCCATCCAGCATGCGGCAAAACCAGTACAGCGCGGCATCCGGATGTGAACCACGCACCGACTTATGCAGTGCAGAGATCTGGTCGTAAAAATTATCGCCCCCTTTGTCAAAGCGGCGTACATTGAGCATCAGCGCATCGGCAATAAATGCGCCATCCACTTCGGTAATGCCTGCTGCCCGTGCCGCTGTGGCAGCCTGCTCCAGCAGATTCAGCATGCGACGGGCATCGCCATCGGCATAACCAATCATGGTGCTAATCGACAGTTCATCAAACTGCAAATGGGATAACGCCAGTTGATGTGCTCTTTCATACAACTGATGCAGTTCTTCATCTGTCAGTGGTTTAAGCACATACACCTGCGCCCGCGAAAGCAGCGCCGAATTTACTTCAAACGACGGATTCTCAGTGGTTGCGCCAATGAATATGACCGTGCCGGCTTCAACAAAAGGCAGCAATGCATCCTGTTGGGCTTTGTTGAAGCGGTGAATTTCATCGATGAACAAAATGGTTTGCCGCCCATTGGCCTGGTATTGCTGTGCCTGTTCTACCGCAGCGCGGATGTCCTTGACGCCGGAAAACACGGCAGACAATGCAATAAACTCGTAGTCAAACGCTCTGGCAGTCAGCCGTGCCAGTGTTGTTTTTCCAACTCCCGGCGGTCCCCACAGAATCATGGAGTGCGGGTGCCCCGATTCAAACGCCAAACGCAGTGGCTTACCTTGCCCCAGCAACTGTGTTTGCCCAACCACCTCATCCAGTGTCTGGGGCCGCAGTTGCTCTGCCAGTGGTGTCGCGGGTGAGGCTGATGCATGGAACAAATCTGCCACAGTATGTTTCTCCAATCTGACAGGCCGGCGCTTGCTGCGCGAAACGGAATTCCTATTCAGTAATCAGGTCAACCCCATCCGGCACTTTGAATGTAAACAGCGTATCTGAAAGTACCTGGTTGATTTCCACATCGCTGAAAGTCAGCGTCGATGTCTGCCCAAAGTTATCCACGATCTGCAGCGTTGCCAGTGTCTGCTCCCGAAAACCGATACGGGCACCGCGGATCTGGCCTTCTTCCTGTCTGGGTTTGGCCTCAATCCACTGCTGCCCATCTGCATCAGGCGCGCTTTGGAGCGTGAAGTTCTGCTGCGCCATGGTTGCCTGGGCGCCGCCCGCAAGCAAAGCCGCTGGCGTGGAGCCCATCGCAGAACTGTATTCGCGCTGGGTCACCTGCTCCAAATCCACATCATACAGCCATAGATTCTGGCCATCACTGATGATCTGCTGCTCATAAGGCTTCAGGTAGTCAAAACGAAACCGGTTCGGACGAGACAACACAAACGTGCCGCTGGACGTACGGGTACGGTCATTCTGAGAAGAAACCACAACCTGGGTAAATTTGGCACGCAAGCTGGAAACGTTCTGCAAAAAATTCTTGAGCGTATCCACCGAGTCTGCCAGGGCCCGTTGTGAAGGCAGCACCGCCGCTGCAATCCCGACTAAAGCCAGGCCCAGCACATCGCGGCGCTGCATGGCATGAAAGGGCTTGTGATCACTGTTCATCTCTGTATTTCCCTTTTTATTCCTCACCAGTCGGAACCAGAATATCACGGTTCCCGTTACTGGACATGGGGGATACGATCCCGGCATTTTCCATCTGCTCCAGAATCCTGGCAGCACGGTTGTAACCGATTTTCAGATGGCGCTGAACCAGCGAAATGGAAGCACGCCTGTTTTTCAGCACAATTTCCACGGCCTGATCGTACAGCGGATCAGCCTCCGCATCTTCAGAGCCGCCTGCAACACCGCCATTGCCATTTCCATCCAGCGTACCACCTTCCAGCAAGCCTTCAATATAGTTGGGCTCACCCTGGCTCTTCAGGTATTCCACCACGCGGTGTACTTCGCTGTCACTGACGAACGCGCCATGAATACGCACGGGCAACCCGGTACCTGGCGCCAGATACAGCATATCGCCCATACCCAGCAGGCTCTCCGCGCCCATCTGGTCCAGAATCGTCCGGCTGTCTACCTTGCTGCTGACCTGAAATGCAATGCGCGTTGGAATGTTGGCTTTGATCAGCCCGGTAATCACGTCCACACTCGGGCGCTGTGTTGCCAAAATCAGGTGGATGCCCGAGGCACGTGCTTTTTGCGCCAGGCGTGCAATCAATTCTTCAATCTTTTTACCTGCCACCATCATCAGGTCGGCCAGTTCATCAATCACCACCACAATATAGGGCAGATGCTCCAGCGGTTCGGGGCTTTCAGGCGTTAATGAAAACGGGTTGGCAATACTTTCCCCGCGGGCTTTGGCATCTTCTATGCGCGAGTTAAAACCGGCCAGGTTACGCACACCCAGTTTGCTCATCAGCCGGTAGCGCTTTTCCATTTCAGCCACACACCAGTTCAGGGCATTGGCGGCCTGCTTCATATCGGTCACCACCGGGGCCAGCAGGTGCGGAATACCTTCGTATACGCTCATTTCCAGCATCTTGGGGTCCACCATCAGCAGACGCACCTGCGACGGCTCGGCCTTGTAGAGCATGGAAAGAATCATGCCGTTAATACCCACCGACTTCCCGGAACCTGTGGTGCCGGCCACCAGCAGATGCGGCATTTTGGCCAGATCGGCCACCACTGGCCGGCCAATGATATCTTTACCCAGACACAGCGTAAGCAGCGATTTGGCGTCATGGTACGTGCTGGAACCTACCACTTCTGAGAGATGGATGATCTGCCGCTTGGCATTGGGCAACTCCAGCGCCATCGTCGTTTTCCCCGGAATAGTCTCTACCACCCGCAGCGAAACCAGCCCTAAAGAACGTGCCAGGTCTTTTGACAGGTTGACAATCTGGGCCCCCTTCACACCAATGGCAGGCTCAAATTCATAACGCGTGACCACCGGCCCCGGCGAAGCCGTTGTGACCTGAACCTCCACACCAAAGTCCGACAGCTTCTTTTCAATCAGCCTGGAGGTCAGCTCCAGTGTCTCAGCAGATGCTTCATCATGCTGTTGCGGCACACTGTCCAGCAAACCGACTTCGGGCAGGCCGGAAACCCGTAACTCGCTGAACAAGGGCTTTTGCCGTTCTTTGATGACCCGCTCAGACTCAACAACCTCATTGAGCACCGGCTCAATCACCACAGGTGCCACCGGGTGCTGCTGTGCCTGCTCCCGCTTTTGGCGCACGGTTGCTTCACGCTCCTGTGCAGCCTGAATCCCTATTTTTTCATCCGCAGCAGACTCCGCCTTTTGCTTGAGCCTGATGAAAAACGACTCCACGACCGCCCCTAGCTTTTCGGCCACATTCATCCAGCCAAAACCCAAAGACCAGCTCAGCCCCAAAAGCAACAACGCAATCCATAACAGCCCGGAGCCTGAAAAACCCGCCCAATGCTGCCCGAGCATGCCCAGCCATTGCCCCAACACCCCGCCGGAAACGCCCGGCAGGTATTTTTCAACGCCATACAAGCGGCTCCACTCCAGCGCACACGACGCACCCAGCAGCAGCACAATGCCAACACATACACGCCAGTGGATAACGGTGGCTGCGCCATGTTTACGGAAAACACGGATGACGGCTTTTGCCCACAGAATACACCCGACCAATGGCAGCCACCAGACAGAATAGCCAAAAAAGTAATACAGCAGGTCGGAAACCCAGGCACCGGCCACACCAACGCTGTTGGCAGTATCCACCCCCTGAATGCCTGAAGTAGACCACGATGCATCCTGCAAAGAATGGGTTGCCAGCATTAAAACGACCAGCACGCCCAACAGACCAGTCACTAACAGAACCAGTTCTTCTGTGAAGCGAAAAGCCGGCCCTGCAGCCGGCAATTCCTGTTTTTTCCCTTTTGCGCGGGATGATCCTACCTGATAAGAAGCCATTCAATCTCGGTCAGTTGTGAATATGAACTACACGCCATTGCTGTATATTCATACAGTTTATCATACTTCTGCTCACCTATTCTAATTTAAGACAGCGACAATTTATCACTTGTTTCATGGCGCAGGCACAGACTCCCGTTTTCCAGCACTTCAAAGTAACCGTTATTCTCCAGCTCCCGCATCACACGGCTGACCATTTCCCGCGATGCGCCCACCATCTTGGCAATATCCTGCCGGGACAGCTTGCCACTGATAATCAGTTCTCCATCGCGCTCCTGCGCCACATCCCGCAGCACATGCTCAACCCGCTGGTACACATCCAGCAAAGCCAGCGACTGAATCTTTTTGTCGGCCTGCCTCAAACGCGCCACCAGTCCCTGCAACACACCGTCAGCCACTGAGCCTGAAGGCGGTAAATGGCGCTTGAACTCTTCCCGTGGCAAGGCCAGCACATCAGACTGCGTTTCAAACCGGATCGTTGCAGATGCCGGATAACCGTCAATGATGCTCATTTCCCCCAGATAATCTCCTGGGCCAAGGGTTGCCAGAATCACTTCACGATCGCGCTCATCTGAGGAGATAACCCGTGCTTCTCCTGTCATGATGATGTAAAAAGCCTGACATGCCTGCCCCTGCCTAAACAGCAACTGGCCCTTACGGAAACGTTGTTTCACAATGACAGACGCGATGTCCTGCGCAGCTTCATCGGGCAGCATTGAGAAGAAGGGAACACGCCGTAATAACTCGAGCTTAGATACCATAGCCATGTGTCAATTCCTTCACTGCAGAAAAATGAGGTTTACAAAATGCTTATTTTTCGCATTCACAAACAAAATAACATAGGTTAGGTCGCTTATGGCTCTTAACCCGCGGGTGCCCTCATAAATAATAGACCAGTGCATTATAAATAAGAGTTTAAACTCATGTTGTAAAACCATGGCACTGTACTTTCAATGATATAAGGCCTCAAACCTCATTTTCAACATGAATTCCATCGCGCCATCTTGGAAACAAACCTGTCAACCGGCATACTTTGAAAATAACAGGCACAATTCTGTCTTAACTTTTACAAACAATGCATATCAATTTTGATAATTAAAAATACCATGGCGCAACACGCAAAAATCCTGATTCTCGGCTCTGGCCCTGCCGGCTATACAGCAGCAATATACGCTGCACGAGCCAACCTTTCACCCGTGCTGGTTACTGGGCTGGCACAAGGCGGCCAGCTCATGACCACCACCGAAGTAGATAACTGGCCTGCAGATGTCATGGGCGTCCAGGGCCCGGACCTGATGCAAAGGTTCCTTGAACATGCCGAGCGTTTCAAAACCCAGATTATTTTTGACCACATTCACACGGTAGACCTGCAACACCGCCCGTTTACCCTCAAAGGTGATGGCGACACATACACATGCGACACGCTGATCATTGCCACCGGCGCATCTGCCCGTTATCTCGGCCTGCCCTCGGAAGAGGCATTCAAAGGCAAAGGTGTCTCAGCATGTGCGACCTGCGACGGTTTTTTCTACCGTGAGCAAGATGTATGCGTAGTAGGCGGGGGCAACAGCGCCGTGGAAGAGGCACTGTACCTCTCCAATATCGCCAAGCTGGTGACCGTGATTCACCGCAGAGACAAATTCCGTGCCGAAGCCATCATGGTTGACAAACTGATGGACAAAGTCAAGGAAGGCAAAATCAAACTCATGCTCAATGCCGAACTGGACGAAGTCCTGGGCGACCAGACAGGCGTCACCGGAGTTCGGGTGCGCAACAAAGACAGCGGGCAAACGCAGGACCTGAAAGTTCAGGGCTGTTTCGTTGCCATTGGGCACCACCCCAATACAGAAATATTTGCCAACCAGCTTGAAATGAAAAACGGCTACATCACGACCCGTGGTGGCGGCGAAGGTCATGCCACCATGACATCCGTTCCGGGCGTTTTTGCTGCCGGTGATGTACAGGATCAGGTCTACCGCCAGGCCATTACCAGTGCAGCCACAGGCTGTATGGCCGCTCTGGACGCACAGCGCTACCTGGAAGAAAACGGGCTGGATAACTGATTTTTGACCTTTGCTGCGGTGTGGCACACATACCGCACTGCAAAGGTAAAACCATTGCCTTTGATTTTTTTTGTAAAACACATTATAATCTGCTGTTTTGCAAGTTTATCGTTTATTCATTCATTTAAAGATTTCGGAGAGTGCTCATGGCACGCGTCTGTCAAGTTACGGGCAAACGCCCACAAGTGGGGCATAAAGTTTCCCACGCAAACAATAAAACCAAACGTCGTTTTCTGCCCAATCTGCAGTACCGTCGCTTCTGGCTTGAGACTGAAAACCGCTGGGTGCGCCTGCGCGTCAGCAATGCAGCTCTGCGCTTAATCGACAAAGTCGGTGTAGAGCAGGTTGTGGCTGATCTGCGCGCTCGTGGTGAAATTTAATTCATAGGAGAATTCATCATGGCGGCCAAAGGTACAAGAGAAAAAATCAAACTGGAATCCACTGCTGGAACCGGTCATTTCTATACCACAACCAAAAACAAAAAGACCACGCCTGACAAGCTTGAGATCAGCAAATTTGATCCCAAAGCCCGTAAGCACGTGATCTATAAAGAAATCAAGCTGAAATAAGCTTACCCTTGAACGGGCGTGCCATCCTTTTGCCGGATGGCGTGTTCGTTCAACTGCATTGTTCAGCTTAAGAAGCAAAAGCCGCCGAAATACGTTTCAGGCGGCTTTTTCTGTTGGCCTTTCCTTTCGGTTTTCGGTTCTGCCGTCATATTCCCGGGTTGTCAGATTACTATGGTGCACAAAGTTATCAGCACAACACACAACCCCTCGCTACAATGGTATATTTACCAGTTTTTACACTGATACACATAACACTCAAGCATTCATGACACGCCAGATCTTTGTTACCACAGCCCTTCCCTATGCCAACGGCAAATTCCACATTGGCCATATCATGGAGTACATCCAGGCCGACATCTGGGTTCGCGCCCAGCGCATGTGCGGGCATCAGGTCTATTTTATGGGCGCAGACGATGTGCATGGTGCGCCCATCATGCTGGCAGCCAGCAAAGAAGGCAAAACACCCCAGCAGTTTGTCGCGGAAATTGCCGCTGGCCGTAAACAGTATCTGGATGGCTTTTTCATCGAGCACGACCACTGGTACAGTACCGACAGCCCTGAAAATACCGAACTGGCCTGCGAAATCTATAAACAGCTCAAGACCAGCGGGCTGGTTTACAGCAAAGACATCGAACAGTTCTATGATCCGGTAAAAGGCATGTTCCTGCCGGACCGTTATATCAAAGGAGAGTGCCCGGTTTGCGGCGCCAAAGACCAGTATGGCGACTCCTGTGAGGTATGCAGCTCTGTCTACTCTCCAACCGAGTTGAAAAACCCTTACTCTGCCCTTTCGGGCGTCAGGCCGGAACTGCGGTCTTCAGAACACTTTTTTGTCAAACTCTCCGATCCCAAGGTGGTCGAGTTCCTGCAACAGTGGACACAGGATGGCCGCCTGCAACCTGAGGTCGCCAAAAAAGCCAGCGAATGGTTTGAAGCCGGCCTGGCCGACTGGGATGTTTCCCGTGACGCACCCTATTTCGGCATCGAAATCCCCGATGCGCCAGGTAAATATTTTTATGTATGGCTGGACGCACCCGTCGGTTATCTGGCTGCCTTAAAAAACTTTTTCACCAGCGGCAAAGCCAAACAAAGCTATGGCGAAACACGCAGCTTTGAAGACTATATGGCAGACCCGGCGGTTGAACAATATCACTTTATCGGCAAAGATATCATTTATTTCCATACCCTGTTCTGGCCGGCCATGCTGAAATTTTCCGGCCGCAAGACACCGGATTCCATATTTGCGCACGGCTTCATTACCACAGCCAGCGGCGACAAAATGAGCAAAAGCCGAGGCACCGGCATTGATCCGCTCAAATACCTCAATCTGGGCCTGGATGCCCAGTGGCTGCGCTACTATATTGCGGCCAAACTCAATGCCAAGGTCGAAGACGTTGCATTCACGCCGGAAGATTTTTTTGCACGCATTAACGCCGACCTGATTGGCAAATACATCAACATCGCCAGCCGCGCCTCAGGATTTATCACCAAACGATTTGACGGACAACTGACCGCAGAGCTGGATGCAGAAAGTACCCAGCTCCTGCAACAGTTGCAACAGGTCAGTGGTCAAATCGCTGAGCTTTATGACAGCCGCGAATTTGGCCGTGCTTTGCGCGACATCATGGCACTGGCCGACCGTGTCAACGAATACGTGGATGCCAACAAACCATGGGAACTGGCGAAACAGGAAGGGCAGGAACAGCGCCTGCAGGAAGTTTGCACCACCTGCGTTGAAGCATTCCGTCTGCTGACCATCTACCTGAAGCCGGTATTGCCCGCACTGGCCACCCAGGTGGAAAGCTACCTGCAAGTCGCCCCGCTGAAATTTGCCGACAGCGCCAGACTTCTGGGCGCACACCGGATTGCAGCCTACAACCACCTGATGCAACGAGTTGATGCCAAAAAACTGGACGCCCTGTTTGAGCCTGCGCCTGCAGCGCCTTCTGCATCAGCATCTGCCCCAGCACCCACATCCGCCAGCAGCACTGAAAACGAAGCACTGCCCGGCGGTGAAGCCCTGGCGCCAACCATTACGATTGACGATTTCGCCAAAATGGACCTGCGCATTGCCAAAATTGTCGACTGCAAAAACGTGGAAGGCTCCAGAAAACTGTTGCAATTGAGCCTGGACGTGGGTGAAGCCCGCCTGCGCAACGTGTTTTCCGGCATCGCTTCGGCATACAAGCCAGAACAACTGATCGGCAAACTGACCGTGCTTGTCGCTAACCTGGCACCAAGGCAAATGCAGTTTGGCATCAGCGAGGGCATGGTCCTGTCGGCATCACACGCTGACAGAAAAGCCAATCCGGGGCTTTATCTGCTTGAGCCATGGGAAGGCGCCACTCCCGGTATGCGCATCCATTGATGGCTGATTAATACGGAGCCCACTTTTCTTCCCTGCCATGCAAATGAACCTGTATGGCAGGCTTTATACATATAGGATCATTCCCCCTTTTAGCCCCAGCGCACATGCCAAAACCAGGGGTATGAGAAAATAGCCCCATACAGTTGTCTCAAAAATCAGGCCCTCTGTGCCTGCATATGATCATTCTTGCCGCCCTGCCATCATGTTTACACCCAGCCAAAACGATGTGCGTCACTTCTTTTGTGAAACATACCGGAAACTGACACACCATATTCCATTAACACCCATGGAAGCCCTGGCTGCACAATGGGTGGAACAGCATCCTGAGTACCATGCCGATCTGGCTGATGAAAACGCAGCGCTGGCAGCCGTTTTTACAGTTGAAGAAGGCCGAGTGAACCCCTTCCTGCACCTGTCCATGCACCTGAGCATTACCGAGCAGATCAGCATCGACCAGCCCATTGGCATTCGTGATGCCGCAGAAAAACTCAGCCAAAAATTAGGCAGCCTGCATGAAGCGCACCATGAAATCATGGAGTGCCTGGGCAAGATGATCTGGGAGTCACAGCGCAGCGGCCTGCCTCCCGACGGGCACAGTTATATCGACTGCGTACGGCAAAGAGCCACCAGGCGCCCTTGAGGCTTCCCCTGAAACCAAAGGGGCATCCACCTTCGCTGGCTGGCTTTTTAGCATGACAACTCCTGCTGTAACGCATTTCCCGGTATGATCTGGCATACAACCCCGAATGCTTGGATCGCATTCGGGAAGAAAAAACAGAACATCGTATATGGAAAAAAAACATTTTGTTCTTCCCGTTACGCTTGAGGGCTATGGCGTATGTCTCCAACCTTTAAGTCTGGAGCACCAGCAGGCGCTGGCGGCGGCAGCTGCCGATGGCCAGTTGTGGAACATCAGAATCACCTCTGTTCCCGAGCCTGACGATACCAAGGGCTATATTGAACGGGCACTCACCATGCGCGAACAGGGCAACCGTTTTGCTTTTGCCGTCATCAACCAAAGCACCGTCGAGCTTGTAGGCACAACCGGGTACCATGACATTGTTCCTGAACTCAAACGCCTGGAAATCGGCTATACCTGGTATGCCAAACGCATGCAGAAAACGTTCCTCAACACTGCATGCAAATTCCTGTTGCTCACACATGCTTTTGAAACCCTGCATGCCAATGTCGTTGGCTTTCGCACCGATATTTTCAACCATGCATCCAGAAGAGCCATTGAGCGCTTGGGTGCCAAGCTGGACGGTGTTTTACGAGGCCACGCCATGCGGCGCGACGGTACCATTCGCGATACGGTCATGTACAGCATCACCGCAGGCGAGTGGCCGGAGGTCAAAGCGCATTTCCGGGATCTCATGAGCAGATAATGGGGCAATTACCAGTATGGTTATTCTGGCAGCAGCCATTTTGTCATAATGGTGCGAATAGACCTTTTTGTATACATCCACTTTCATGTTTGATTGCTTTTGCTTTATCTGAGTTTGTGTAGAACGGCCCCATGCGCACTTATATACAACGCCTATTCGCCAATCTGCCCAAAATGACCCGGCACCTGAATCAATTGGCTCAGCTATGCATCATGGTGGTCGTCAGCATAGGCAGCCACCATGCCATGGCGCAGGAAAGTGCGCCGAACACCCCGCCGCCAGCGTCTGTAACACCGGAAAATGCGGCAGAGGCCTCAGATCAAACAGATGCATCGCCAGCAGCAGAACAGTCCGAAGACGAGCAGACCACAACGGATCAAGATCAGGATCAAAACCAGTCCAATATCGACTGGGCAGACTCTGCAACATCAGACAAGCCCAATTTCGATATCACCGTTGAATCCAGCAATAAAGAAATCCAGTCCATGCTGGAAAAATACCTGGAGCTTTATCGCTACCGCATGCTTTCCGACCTGACTTCGCTGGAATTGCGCCGCCTGCTCGAGCATACCGAAAACAACATCCGCTCTCTGACCAGTACCTTGGGCTATTTTTCACCTGAAATCAAAATTACCGTCATTCCGGCAGACCAGCGCGATCCCGCAAGTGAATTGCCCTTAATTCAAATCCAGGCAGAGCCAGGCCCGATTACAACGGTGAAAGAAATGCGCCTGCAGTTTGAAGGCGATATACAGAACCGCCAGACCGATCTGCTGATTTCATCGCAGCGCCGCCGGCTGCAATGGAGCTGGGCCATGCGCGAGGATGACCCTTTTACACAAAGTAACTGGTCCAGTGCCAAATCCAATATGTTGCAGCGCCTGACGTCGCAATACTATCCGGCCGGCAAAATCAGTGCCAGCCAGGCTGCCATCAACCCGCAGGACAACACGGCCGCACTCTCAGTCACACTGGATTCCGGCCCGCGGTTTTATCTGGGAGAACACTATATCCTGGGGCTTGAGCGCTACAGCGAGCGCATGGTGCGCAATTTCACCCGCCTGCACGCCGGAGACGACTTCCTGCTGGACAACCTGACCAAAGCGCAGCGGCGGCTGGCTGAAAGTGGTTACTTTGATGGCGTCTTTTTGTACGTTGATCCGACCGACCCCAATCCTGAGGCCGCCAAAATCAACATCATTGTGCGCGAAGCGTACTACCAGTCCATGACCATCGGGCCGGGCTACAGCACCGACAATGGGCCGCGCCTGACTTTTGAATACCGCAACAACGAAGTCCCCCTGCTGGGCTGGCAATCTGTCACTGCGCTGAAAGTAGACCAGGACAACCAGAAGGCAGAAACGACCCTGTCGGCCATTCCCGATGATGATTACTGGCGCCTGGTAGCCTACGGCAAACTCGAACACCTGGAAAACAGCGACGAAAAAACCACCAGTGCCCAGGCCCGCTTCGGAAACTCATTTACCAGCGACCCGATCGACAAAAGCTACTTTGTTCAGTATGACAAGGCACGCACAGAAAACCTGAACGGCATCAATGACCTCCAGTCAGTCACCCTCAACGGGGCCTGGACCTTAAGAAACTTCAACAACTTCATTATGCCTACACGTGGCTGGGGGCTGGGGGTTGAGCTGGGCGTTGGCAGTACGTTTGGCTCGGAAACCAACCCGTTTATCCGTGTCCGCACCCGCATGTTGGGTTATCTTCCGATGGAAAGCTGGCGTAATGGGCGATTTGAATTGCGCGGTGAATTCGGCGGGGTCTTCATTAAAGAAGGGGCGCTGATTCCTTCCACGCTGATGTTTCGTACCGGCGGCGATACCACCGTGCGTGGTTATGCTTTTCGCTACATCGGCGTCAACGAAGAAAACCGTGTCACTTCCTCCGGTAAATACATGGTCATTGGTAGCGTAGAATATCAGCGCCCGATTTTTATCAATGACCGCCCTACCGCATTTGACTGGGCTGTCTTTGTCGATACAGGTGCGGTCAGTAACCGCATGCAGGATCTTAACCTGTACACCGGCGTAGGAGCAGGCGTGCGCTGGCGCAGCCCGGTCGGGCCACTTAAATTTGACCTCGCTTACGGCTTGAAAACAGAACAGATTCGGCTGCACTTTAACGTAGGATTTGTTTTCTAAGGGCACGATCAGCCTCCTGCTATGAAAGGCCTCTCGACACTTTAAAATGATTTTGACCACCTTTTTGACAGAGTACCCCATCCCTTCCACCCTATGACTTCTATGCCATAATTTATCCAGCCTGAGTTCAGACCCAACCGACTGAACCTTGGCAAAAAACAAATTTTGAAAAACAGATGAGCCAGCCATCCGAACGCCACACAGAACCCAGCCTGCAGCACAGCACTGCTGCCCAGGCCGCATCGGCTCACGCACCTGTGGCACGCTCATCTGCCTCCACCTCCGCCCCATCAGGGCCTCCTGCGGGCAAAAAGAAACGACGCTGGCTGCGCTGGATTGGCGGTTTTTTTCTGATATTGCTGATTCTGATCGTGCTGGCCCTGGCTGCACTATGGATCTGGAGCGGGCGTGAAGGCTCGCTCGCCCAGGCCATTACCCTGGCGCAACGCTATGTTCCTGTCGTCGGCCAATCCTTGCAGGCAGACAATGTACAGGGGTCGATCCGCCACGGCGGGCACATCAGCCATTTGCGCTGGCAACAGGAAGCCATTGATATTCAACTGACCGAACTCGATCTGGCTTGGCAATCTTCTGCATTGTTTACAGGCAAACTGCTGGTCAACCATATTACAGCCGACAAGCTGCAAGTCATTACCCATCCGGTAGAAAAAACAGAACCCTCATCCCCCTCTGCCCCCCCTGCTGATGTTGGTTTGCCCATCCAAATTGAGTTGGGCGAACTGAAAGTCAATACCTTTATTTTTGGAGAAGAAGCGCAGGGACTGGTTGTTTCCAATATTGCCGTCAATTACCGTTTTGACGGCAACGCCCACCACCTGGGACTCGACAGCCTGCATTTTGCGCAAGGCAACTACCAGGCACAAGTCACCTTGAGCGCAGCCAACCCCAAACTGGACGCCCAGTTGCTGGGTCAGTTGATATCTGCCGTACCTGGCAGCGAACAACAGGCACAGGTCAATGCAGCAGTCAAAATCAATGGCCTGTTGACAGAGCTGCATATCCAAGCAGATGCCCAGGCCACGGTCATTCCTGCGGTATCGGCCGAAAGTCCGGAGGCCAATTCAGAGGCAGCTTCAACAGAAAGCCAGGCAGAAGAAACCCCTGAAAATGGCACACAGGCACAAACGCAAACAGCCCTGCCTGCATCTGACAACCAGCCGGCCAGTGAACAAAATGCAATCCATTTGCAGGCCACAGTCACCCCCTGGCAGCCCATGATTTTGCCGCAGGCTGATCTGACGTTGCATACATTTGATGCCAGCGCTTTCTGGCCGCAAGCGCCACATACAGCCCTGTCAGGTGCTGCCCATGTCACCACCACGCGCAACGAAACCACGCAACAGGATATCTGGCAACTACAGGCCCAGATCAACAACAGCGTTCCAGGCGTATTGGACCAGGGGCTGCTGCCGGTTTCCGGGTTGGATGCCCAAGCTGCATGGCAGGGGCAGACCATCACAATCGATCAACTGCATATCGGCATTGGCCAGGGCGCCATCACGGCACAAGGCCAGCTCCAGCTCCCGGCACAGGAAAACACCGCCATTCCGGAAAACGCTTCTGAGGCACAACCCGAAAGTACCGCATCCACCCCTCTGACATGGCAAATCCAGGCTGACATCAGCCCCATTCCGCTGCAGTCTATTCACAGCCAGTTAGGCTCAGAGCAGATTTATGGCACCTTGCAAGCCAGGCAGCAGCCCCAGGACATCACATTTGATGCTGCGCTCAAACTTGCCGAAGCCACGATCAACGGGCAAGGCACATATATTCTGCAAAACCATGCCGCCAATGGCAAACTGGATTTGACAGCCCCCGGCCTGCTTTTACATGCACAGGCCGACCAGTTGAACGCTACGTCAGGTGCCGCACAGGCTACCCTGGAACTCAGCGATGCACAGAAAACACTGGCCTGGGTACAGGCCACCATCCCGTTACTGCCGGAAAGCGTTCATGCCTTGGATGCCAAAGGCAATGCCAATGTGCAGTTCAAAGCTGAAAACGGCTGGCAGAATCCACTGCTGGATGCACAGATCAATGTCGCTGATCTGCTGTTATCACAAAAAGGCCCCCAACCCAGAGCCACAACAAAAGAGCTGGTGCACCTGCAAGACACCCTCCTGAGCCTGAAGGGAAACCTCAGCCAGGCCACACTGGAAGCACAAATTACCGCCGCACTTGAACAACAGCAGGTACAGCTTCAACTGCAGGCCCAGGGCGGACAGCAGAACAACCAGATCATTATTCATGTCAATGAACTGGGGGCCGGGCTGGCCAAACTCGTACCACGTCAAAACGCATCGCCACAAGTCAAACCGCTGTTGAGTTTGAACAGCGCGCAACCTTTCCAGGTCAGTTGGCAGACAGATAACCAGCGCCTTGAAGTCAGCCCGGGTACACTGGACATTCAGATTGCAGAGCATACCGATATCACACCTTCGCTGGCCTGGGAAAAAAGCTCCTGGCAGGCCGGTGAAATCATCTCCAGCGGCAAACTGGCGGCATTCCCCGTGACATGGCTGACATCGCTGGCACCAACCGGGCTGTCGGACCTCAACCTGAGCGGTGACCTGATGTTTGAAGGCTCCTGGCAAATCCGCATGGGCAGTGCACTGGACTTTTCCATAGAAATTGCCCGCAGCGGTGGCGACCTGACCCTGGAGCCCGACAGCAATGCCTTCTTCACGACCAGTACCGAAAGGCTGCAAGCGGGCATCAGAGATGCACGCATCAAACTCTACAATGAAGGACGCAATGTCCATGCTGAATTGATCTGGGACAGTGAAAACGCCAGCGTGATTCAACTGAAAGCCACCACGGTCATGCAGCAGGTCAACGGCCAGTGGGGCATCTCTGAGGACGCCCCCCTTTCCGGCGAGGCCGTCATTCAGTTGCAACAAATCGGCATTGCCTCCGCCCTGGCCCCCACGGGCTGGCGTTTTAGCGGTGCTGCAATCTTAGATTCACAGTTCAGCGGCACGCTCTCACGCCCGCAACTCAAGGGCCGCCTGACCGCCATGGGTATTTCGCTGCGCTCTGTCCTTGATGGGGTGGAGTTTACCGATGGCACCGTACAGATGACTTTTGATGGCGACCATGTGAAACTGAATGAATTTTCCATCCAAGGCGGTGGAACAGACGGCGGCATTGTCAAAGCCCAGGGTGAGTTTGACTGGTCAGGCCAAACACCATTGGCCAGCCTCAAAATTGTGATTGATAAGCTGCGTGCCAGTATCCGAAATGACCGCCAGTTGACAGCGTCCGGCCAGGTCAATATTGACCTGAAAGACAACCAGTTGAACGTCACTGGCAATGTCGGTGTCGACCAGGCACTGATCATTCTGGGCGACAGCGGCGCCCCCGCTCTTGATGACGATGTCGTCATCATTGACCCTCGGGCACAGGCGCAGCGCACTGAAAGCAAAGATACCGATGACTCGCGCACTGCCGCTACGCCCGGCATTGTTCCGCACATCGCACTCACCTTCAATATGGGACGCAATTTCAGGGTACAGGGCTATGGCCTGCAAACCTATTTGCGGGGAGAACTGGCCGTTGGCAACCAGGGCTTTACGCCCCGCCTGATTGGCGACATTGAAACCTTCAATGGCCGTTTCCGTGCTTATGCGCAGAACCTGAACATTGAAACCGGTATCATCCGTTTTTCAGGCACTTATAACAACCCGACACTGAATATACTGGCCATACGCCCCAACCTCTCAGAAACCGTTGGCGTCAAAGTCACCGGCACCGCCATGCAGCCCAGCATCCAGTTGTATTCTGCTTCGGGTCTGCCGGACAGTGAAATCCTGTCATGGCTGGTACTGGGCCGCCCGGCCTCTGCCGATGGCAAAGAAGCGGCTATTTTGCAGCAGGCTGCGCTGGCACTGCTCAGCGGTGGCGGTGGCACAGGCGTCACCGAACAATTGGCCAATACGCTTGGGCTGGATGAAATCTCATTTGGCAGCAGCAACAGCACAGCCAGCAGCGGCAGCGAAGATGACACGCTGGCCAATGCCACAATTACACTGAGCAAACGCCTGTCGGACAATTTTTATGTCTCATACGAGCACAGCCTGACAGGAGCCATGGGCACTTTCTACGCGTTTTATGAAATATCGCGCCGGCTGACATTGCGCGGTGAAAGCGGTGAAAATACCGCAGTCGACCTCATTTACACGTTCCGCTTTGACGGCAAATAAGCGCCGGGGTAGCCTCCTTACTTTTGCCGCCCCGAAAGTCCGATGCCCATGAAAATGGCGCCAATGCCAATCAGGTGATACAAGTGCAGTTGCTCGTGTAAAAACAGAACCGAAAGCAGTGCGCCAAATACCGGCATCAGGTGAATGAACACGCCGGCTCTCGCTGCCCCCACACGCGCCACCCCGATGTTATACAACACATAAGCCAGCACAGAAGGGAATATGCCGACATAGGCCAAAGCAGCAATCGAGCCCATGTTCCAATGCGGCCTGGCACCGGTTGACCACTCCCACAGGAAAAACGGCAATAAGACAACGACGGCAATCACAATCTGAATGGCAGTCAACCCCACCCGGTCAACCTGCGGCGGAATCACCCGCAGCCACAGGGTATAAAACGCCCAGCAGACCATGGCCGAAAAAATAATCAGATCGCCCCGGGAAAAAGACAGCGACAGCAAATTATCCCAGCGGCCATGCACAATGATAATCAGCACCCCAGTAAATGACAGCAACAACCCGCACAGTTGAATCACGCGCAAACGGTGCCCATAGAACAGCGCCCCGAAAAACACAATCAGAATCGGAATGAAAGAATTCAGCAAAATGCCATTGGTTGCCGTTGTTGTCTGCAAACCGGCATAGACCAGTGAGTTGAACGCCGTGACCCCGGCCAGCGCCACACCCAGCACACGCCAGCGATACTGCCAGTACAAAGGCATGTCTTTTCGCATTGCTTTCCAGGCAAACGGCAGCAGAAAAACCAGTGCAATGACCCAACGGCCAAATGCCAACGACACCGGTGGCATCGACTCGCGCACCGCACGTGCCACCACAAAATTGCCCGCCCAGAACAAGGGCGGCAGCACAAGAATCATCAGGCCGACATAATCAAAATGCTTGTCGGCATCAGGGTTGTTATGGTTCATAAGGTGAAGATGGTGCCACGGTCACAGATGAAATGCAACCTCATCACACTGCCATGGCTGCGTCAGAGACATATTGACAACGGCCCCACCCGCTTGTACTCTTGACACGGTATCAAGGTCTAATTGCACGAAATTGGCGGGGTATCGCCTTTATTCAACAACTTACACTAAAATGGTCAATGAACCGCGGCTGCATGATCAGGCTTGATAATGGCTTTGCAGCCCATTGGTCATATTACGGGAGAAGCGCACGGATGTCTCAGTTGCAAGACCTGACTCAACGGGTTGAACACCTGCTATTACGATACGAAGAACTGCAACGCACCAACCGGCTCCTTGAGCAGCAGGTTGCTGATCTGCAGCAGGAGCGTCATCAACTGGAGCTTCGCCTGAATGCTGCGCGTACGCGCATTGATACGCTGTTGTCTCGTATCCCTGCTGCAGAAGGTACCGACCGCTCGGTGGCCGAATTTCCGCAGATATCTGGAGAATAAGCATGAGACAAATTGAAGTGCGTATTATGGGACAAAGCTATCTGCTGGGTTGCGCCGAAGGGGCAGAACAGGAATTGCTGGAAGCCGTTGCCAAAGTTGACCGCGAAATGTGCACCATCCGCGATGGCGGTAAATTGCGTGCACGCGAACGCATTGCCGTGCTTGCCGCCCTGAATCTGGCTGTCATGCTCAGCCAGAAAAGCAACGCCCCTGATGAAATGGCGCTGACACTCCCACTGGAGCCTGCAACAGCCCCTGAACCCAACGCAGAATATGAAGCCTTGATTCATCGCATTGACCAGGTACTGGGCCGTGACGGGCATCTGATCTGAGGTAGATTCGGCGCCACTCTCCCTTTGCATCCTCACGGCAACTGCACAAATGGCACAACCATGATCTCAAATAAACAGATGCTCTGCCCCTCAATCATCGCAGAGCCCGTTATAATGGCACAGATCATCAGGGCCCCTATCCTGCCATGTTTTTTATGTTGATATGCGGTTCTGTCTTATCTGATCAGATTTTTTATTTTTCATGACATCCGTAACTCCTGCCCCATCAACCATCCCTGGCAACCTGTATGTCATTGCGGCCCCCAGCGGGGCTGGAAAATCCAGCCTGGTTAAAGCACTGCTAGAACTGGACTCAGGCTTGACCCTTTCGGTTTCTCATACCACGCGGCCACCCCGGGGACAGGAAAAAAATGGCCGTGAATACTGGTTTGTTGAACACCAAACCTTCCAGGAAATGATCCAGCGGGAAGAATTTGTCGAGTGGGCCAATGTTCATGAAAACTGTTATGGAACATCCCGCCATGAAATTGAAACCCGTCTCAAAGAAGGACGTGATGTTATTTTGGAAATTGACTGGCAGGGTGCGTTGCAGATCAGAAAAATATTCCCTGCTGCCGTCCTGATTTTTATTCTGCCCCCATCCATGGATGAATTGCGTGCCAGACTTGAACGGCGTGGAGAAGACAGCCCGCAAGTCATTCAAACCCGGCTCAATAACGCCCGTATTGAGATGTCCAAGGCGAAAGAGTTTGATTTTGTTATAATAAACAGTCTTTTTGAAACCGCGTTATTTGATCTGAAAACGGTTGTGCACTCGCAGCGCCTGCGCTACATGTGCCAGAAACACCGTTATGCCGAAGTATTCCGGCAGTTGGAAATCAATTAACACGCCTGAATTTTCACTTTTCCATTGCATATCAAGGTAAAAACATGGCCCGTATTACTGTTGAAGACAGCATCAAAAAAATCCCGAACCGTTTCCAACTGGTGCTTGCAGCAACTTACCGTGCCCGCATGCTTTCTCAGGGACATGCACCCAAAATCGAAAGCAAAAACAAGCCTGAAGTTACAGCTTTACGCGAAATTGCTGCCGGTGAAGTTGGAGTTGAAATGCTGAAAAAAGCACCAACCTGATCATAGAGCCCATACGGCATTCGCACCTGCAGTGATGCCGTTGTACGCTCAGAGAATGCGGTGTTTCCTTATCCATAAAATGGCGTCATTTAAGGCGCCATTTTATTTAAAGCTATCTGACTTTGCATAAAGCTTGCTGCCTGGAGGAACGTTAATACTGATGGACTGGTCATGGTCAACCATTTACCTGCTGACAGAATGGCTGATTCGCATCTCCATGCTGATCTATGTACCCCAGCAACGCACCCCCAATGCAGCACGTGCGTGGCTGCTGCTGATTTTCTTTTTGCCGGTACCGGGCCTGCTTTTATACGCCTGGATTGGCCGTATCTATGTCCCCCAACAGCGACTACAGCTTGCCCGTGAGGCTGAACTGCACATACAGGAAGCAGGGGAACAACTGATTCACAGCACCCCCGGCGGTTTTACGCCCTACCGCTCACCGGATCCCCAGTTACAGCATCATATCGATCTGGCAACCGCTTTGGGAGAATTTCCCGCAACAGAAAACAACCGGATTGAAGTCCTCTCAGGCTATGACATCCTGCTTGATCGTCTGTTGCAGGATATTGAAGCGGCACAACATTCAATCCATCTGCTGTATTACATCTACGGCAATGATCAAACCGCCCAGCGCTTTACCGATGCCTTGTGCGCAGCCGCTCGCCGTGGCATCAGTGTCCGCATTCTGCTCGATGCCGTAGGGGCACGGCATGGCCTGAAGCACCAGGCACCCCAACTGCGTGCTGCCGGCGCTGAAGTGTATGGCGCGTTGCCGGTCAGCCTGTGGCGCAAAAATGTGGCCCGCTTTGATTTGCGCAACCACCGCAAAATCGCGGTAATAGACGGGCAGATTGCCCATATGGGCTCACAGAATCTGGTCGACCCGTCGTTTGTTCCAGGCTTTCCCAATGAAGAGCTGAATGTGCGCGTAACCGGTCCGGTGGTTTCCCAATTACAGGCGGTATTTCTGGCTGACTGGTATACCGAAACCCGTCAGGCGCTTGACGACAGCCAGACACAGAACCTGTTTACCCTGCTCAAGCCTGAAACGCCTGCATCCGGCAGCGCAGCCCAGGTTGTTCCCAGTGGTCCTGGGTATGGACATGAAAATAACCGTGATGTCATGATGGCTTTTATCTATGCCGTTCAGAAATCCATCTGTATCGTCACTCCCTATTTCATCCCTGATGAGCCTTTCTTAACCGCATTGATCGTGGCTGCACGACGCGGCGTACAGGTACAACTCATTTTCCCGCAGCACTCCAACCATTTGATCACCAACCTGGCGCAACAATCCTATTTTGACCAGTTACTACAGGCCAATGTTGAGATTTACCTTTACCGCCCGGGGCTGCTACATGCCAAACATATGACTTTTGATGACCAGGTCGCGCTGATTGGCTCTCCCAACATTGATGTGCGCTCATTCGCCCTGAATGCAGAAATCAGCCTGGTTATTTATGACCGCCAACTGACCAACCAGGTTAAAACCATACAAAATACCTACATTGAGCACAGTTCGCGCCTGAATTTTGCTGACTGGCAGCGCCGCCCGCGCATCCGGAAAATAGCCTGCAATCTGGCCCGGCTGGCAGACGCTGTGTTGTAGTACACGGAATAAAGCGTTGCGTGAATGTGTCAAATATTTCAGTTTATACGAGCGAAAATCTTTAAAACAATAGATACTTATACTAGTCAAGCCTAAAAAATAAGGATAAGGATTGGATTTGCGGGCATCATCAGAACAACCCTCCTCCGTCAATAACGATATTTCAGCCGCTGCTTTTGCTGTTCTGGTGCAAAAAGTAGGCTATTTAAGTGCCGCTGATGCAGGCCTGTTACGCTCTGCCTACAACTTTGCTGATCGCGTGCACCAGGGGCAGTTCCGCTCAAGTGGTGAACCTTATGTCACCCACCCCATTGCAGTAGCCGGCATTTGCGCCGAATGGAAACTCGATGTCAATACCCTGATGGCTGCCCTGCTGCACGACAGCATTGAAGACTGCGGCATCAGTAAAGAAGAGATCATGGAGCGGTTCGGCATTGCCACTGCAGACATCGTCGATGGTGTCACTAAGCTGGACAAAATGCAGTTCAATACCCGCGAGGAAGGGCAAGCAGAATCCTTCCGCAAAATGCTGCTGGCCATGTCACGGGACGTACGCGTCATTCTGGTCAAACTTGCTGACCGGCTGCATAACATGCGCACACTGGGCGGACTGCGGCCAGACAAGCAGCGCCGTATTGGCAGAGAGACCATGGATATTTATGCCCCCATTGCCAACCGGCTGGGCATCAACCGCTTGTACCGTGAACTGCAGGACCTGTCCCTGAAAAGCATCTGGCCCTGGCGCTCCAAAACACTGGAAAAAGCGGTCAACAATGCATTCAGCATGCGCAGCGACATGATGCAGCGCATCAGCGCCGAGATCAGCCAGATGCTGAAAAACGCCAACCTGCCGGTACAGATTATTGGCTGGAAAAAAAACCTTTACTCTCTGTACCGCAAAATGGACGACAAGCAGCAAAGCTTTGCCCAGGTGACAGACCAGTTCAACTTTCGCATCATCGCTAAATCGGTCGAACAATGTTACGCTGTCATGGGTGCGCTACACCAGCTTTACCGCCCTTTAACCAGCCGCTTTAAAGACTACATTGCCATTCCCAAAGTCAACGGCTACCAATCGCTGCATACCACACTGATCGGCCCGGCAAGTGCCGTCATCGAATTTCAGATCCGGACCGACTTCATGGATCATGTTGCGGAATGGGGTGTCACCACCCATTGGCTGTATAAGGCTACCCACAGTGATGGTAATGACGAATACGCCAATGCCAAGTGGATGCAATCGCTGCTGGATATTCAAAGCGAGACACGCGATGCCAATGAATTTCTGGAAAACGTCAAAGTTGACCTGCATCCAGATGCCATTTATGTCTTCACACCGCAATCCCGCATCACAACGCTGCCACAAGGCGCAACCACCGTCGATTTTGCCTACGCCATCCACAGTGATGTAGGAGACCATTGCATTGCAGCCAAGGTCAATGGCGAACAGGTGCCTTTGCGTACCGTGCTCAGCAATGGCGATG
This sequence comes from Saezia sanguinis, assembly GCF_963921665.1. Lineage (NCBI taxonomy): Bacteria > Pseudomonadati > Pseudomonadota > Betaproteobacteria > Burkholderiales > Saeziaceae > Saezia > Saezia sanguinis. Next base: position 38,420 of record NZ_CAWUGC010000009.1, on the reverse strand, counting down.
TGGTTGAAATCATCACATCCCCTGTCTCACATCCCAACCCGGCATGGCTGACGTTTGTACGTACTGGCCGGGCCAGAGCCAAAATCCGTGCACATCTCAAAACACTGGCCCAGGATGCCGCCGTCAATATCGGCGAAAAAATGCTGGCGCAGTCATTGCGTGCAGAAGGCTACCCGGCGCTGCCCCCCAATGACAACGAGAATACAGCCATTTGGGAAAAACTGGCACGCATTACCGGCAACACATCACGCAACGAACTGCTTTCAGACATTGGTTTAGGCAAACGCGTCTCCCACCTTGTAGCCAAACACCTGGTCACGCTGCTAACCGAAAAAGGTGCCCGGCCAGACATGGTGCTGCTGAGCATGGGCCGCTATTCCGGCAGCGAAGACGCCATTCAGCAATCCTCTTTGTTGCTGGACGGCACAGAAGACATCTCGATCCAATATGCCCGCTGCTGCTTTCCAATTCCGGGGGATGAAATTGTCGGCTATCTGGGACATGGAGAAGGCCTGACCATCCACACCGCTGACTGCAGCATTGCGCACCAGCTCCACCAAAGAGACAGCGAGCGCTGGTTAAATGTTGCCTGGGCCGATGAAACCAAACGCATGTTTGAAGTGGGGGTATGGGTTACGGTCAAAACGCGCCAAGGCTTGCTGGTGCGCATCAGCGCCTTGCTGGCCGCCATTGGCGCTGACATTGTACGCATTGACATGGGCGAAGGGCCACTGGATGCACCGGACACATTCCGCATGGTGCTGAGTGTCCGTAACCGTATCCATCTGGCTTCTGCACTCAAAACACTGCGGCGCGAAGCCCTGGTGCTTAAAGCCGGGCGCATTAAACCCCCGGCCCTGGCTGCCTGACCCCTTAAAATCCGTACACAACACACAAAACTATATGCATGACAGTCAGCTGGTTGTCGTTATCTGATATGTGTTTAATTTGATGCAGAGTGGTCAGATGAGGGAGCAGGATATGACACATCAACCACTTCAATCATTTCAATACCGGCAGGCGTCATCAACCTGATTTCATCACCTACGCTGGCTTTCAGCAATGCTCTGGCGACTGGAGCAACCCAACTGACCTGCCCTTGCAGCGGATCTGCCTCATCAACGCCCATAATGGTAATCGTCTGCTCAGAACCATCATCTCTCACATAAGTGACAGTTGCGCCAAAAAAAACCTGCTCCTTGCCATGGTGCACACTGGGATCAACCACCTGTGCAATCTCCAGCCGCTTGGTCAAAAAACGAATCCGGCGGTCAATCTCACGCAGGCGCTTTTTCCCGTACAGGTAATCGCCATTTTCTGAACGGTCCCCATTAGATGCCGCCCAGCTGACAATATCCACAACTTTAGGGCGCTCACTTTCAACCAGCGTTTTCAATTCCAGTTGCAAGCGGGCATAACCGGCTGGGGTGATGTAATTTTTACTGCCCTTTGGCAGCAACACCTGCTGCGGCTCTGCATCGTCATCTTCCGCATCTGATTCTTTGACAAAAGCCTTATTCAATTCATACTCCCATTGCCTTTACCATGACCCGCCACTAGCAGTTATTGTAATACGGGCATAAGCCATGATACATGCAAACGCATATCAGCTGCCATACCCACTTGCATGACAAAAGGGCCGCCAGAACGGCAGCCCTTCTTTGCTCTTCAGCCTGTTACAGCTAGCTTTGTATCAGAACATCTGAGTCCAGGTGCTGGTGTCAAATGCTTTTTTACAGCTGGCAACACCGCCCACACTCATTCCCACATAGCCATTGGGACATCCAACACCAAGCGCATCACCTCCAGTTCCACTGCCCAGCCCCGGGTTGTACCCAATGTAGGAAGGGCCACTGGAATCCGTACGATAACCAATATAGTACCCGTCTTCATCATTAATCACACCGTCTCCATTGGTATCCCACCGAATCGACGGCAAGCCGCCGCTGAACAGGTTAACAATGATGGAAATACCCTTGATGCCACCAATCTCGCAGCTTTCCGCCAGACTGCCGGTATCGGTATCCATCGTTGTCAGCGATGTATCAAACACCACATCGGTTCCGATGACAGTCGGTGTATACAGGCTGCGCTGCCCATCTTCCATCGTCAGCGGCAAATCCCAGCCTCTCTGCGTTGTCCAGTTGATCGTCGCATCCGTCACGGTATAGTACGAGCCTGATTGTACCCAGCTCCTGTGCAGCAGTTCGTTATATGTTACCGCTGATGGTGTCGGTGTGATGTGAGAACGGTCCCAAACACCATAGATGGCATCTGTCCCAGTGTCTCCCGTATCGGCCGTGTCATAGAATTTACCGGTACCAAACAGCACCATCCTGCCGCCATTCGGATGTGGATATAGCGCCGGTGCCTGTGTGATTGGCCGATTGTTCTGCGTGGTGAATACCTTACGCGAACTCCAATTGCTGGCACTGATCTGGCTGGAAAGGTCAAAATACCATATCCGCCCTTTCAAGTCGCCGGCATACGCCCCTGTAATGATCTGACTGGAGTTCCTAACCAGCGTCACCCCCATCAGGCCATTGCCGATGGTGGAATCTGTGGCGATTTTCTGAATGATGCTGCCGTTCTTCAGGTTCACCACATACAGGTAGGCCTGACCTGAATCACTATAGGGCCCATTGCCGAATATGCCTACCCAGTCACCGGTTCGGGTATACCCAGCCTGAATTGGCTGCATCACAAATCCCATTTCACTGCCTGCGGTATCTGGCGTCAGCTCCCACAATACCGTATTCTTAACGCTCCCCGTACTGGGGGTGTTCGTGCTTGTTTTGGCATAAGCATTCGGATCGGTCACATCCAGTGCAAATATGGTTTTGCCGCCAGCTCCGGCTGACCCCAGCAGAACATTGCGCCAGCATGATACTGCGCTGCAACCATTCAGGTTGGCATCGGTCAGCGTCAGGTAACCATCCACATAATACCTGTGGTTTTTATCATAGTTCAGCGATGCCAACTGTCCCAGTTTAGACAAAAGCCCATTGGGAATAAAAGCAAACACTTCCTTGCCCGCATCCACCCCGTCGGTCGCAAAGGCATGCAGCATGCCGTCATTAGCGCCAATAAACACTATACCGGCCCGGTTCGCTTTTTCGCTGTGGTACTCTGAATACACACTGCCACCTGACGTATGGGAAAGTGCCCCATATCCCAGGCTGACAGCATCTTTCACATACAGCGGGTTGGAATTCACAATGTCACCCAACACACTGCTGCGCTGGCGGAATGTCACATTATTGGCATAGGTATTATCTCCACGCAGGAATTTCACCAGGTCTTCTGCTGAATTGAGTGTCTGTGCCTGTAAAGCAGTCCGCATGCTGGAAGACAGCGAACTCCACTGGAATTCGACCGCTCTGTCTGCCCCTCCTGTACCAATCCAGATATTGCGGTTTGCATACGTCGGTATATTGCTGCTGGCATTCCACAGGAGTGCCCCCAGGCCTCCGCCACTGGCCAATTTATAAGCAGACAGGTCGCCGGTCCATGTCCCTGTGACATAGCTGGGTGCAAAAGCCGTATTGCCTGCCTCCAGATAATCACTGGATAACACAATGTGCGGTGAAGGCTGGCTCGATACAGCCATACTTTCCATCATGGCAGCCAGGCTGTCGATCAGCAGGTTAACGTCGCTGGCAGATGCATACTCTCCGTGCCCATTGATAGCGGCATGGTACAAGTCGTCAATACGCCCGATACTTGCCGAATCACTCCCCACACTGGGCCAGGTTTTGCTTCCGGCAGCAATCAATGCCAGATCGTCCTCTGTAATATCGCCCTTCACCCCAAAGCCGATCGTATAAGTCGTCATGTGTTGCCACCATGCCGGGTCAGAATCAGAGGTTGGCACCTCATTGGCCAGGGTTGGTCGCAAATCCCGGTTCCAGAAATACATGGCAACGTCTGCCATAGAACCGCTATTCGTCGCGTCACGGTAAATTCTGTTTTCAGGCGCTGTAGCAATGTATTGGTAAGTTCTGCCATCCGGCCCTTCAATCGGCAAGCCGTTGGTATTATCCGCATTGCCCACTTTTGAGGTTAAAGCCGATTCATTCCAACCGCCGTCCGTCACCATCAGGGTATAACTCTTGCGGCATGCCAGATGAGGAGTATTGTTATTTGATCCGGGTTCAGCGCCCCATGGCCCTCTGTTGTCCGCCTGAGAGTAATACGTCCCAACTTCATACAGTGCAGAAAGCGTTGGCGTGCTGTTACTGGTTCCTCGTTCAAAAGCAAACAGCCATTTGTAAAATGTATTGCGGAACGCATCCTCAAAAGGCCTGACCCCCTGCTTGACGTAAGAGTAGGTACCTACGCTGTCAATGTTTCTGGAACTGGCTGCCAGGTTAGCCCAGCCCAGTCGAAAGCGCATGCCATAATCTCTGGCAAACACATGGCTCAATGCGCCAATAGCTGTACGGGCTCTGCCGCGATAATAAACATACCAGTTGGCAAAATTCTGGAACTCCTGTTCCTTGCTGCAGGTATAGTCTCCCCCGCTTTGGGTGCAATCCGTTCGTTTGATTTCAATGTAATTGCTTTGTGACGGATCGCTGGTGTTATACCCGGCATCCCGATACATCTGGGAGATATTCAATCCCGATGAAGGGATATCGGCCACAATAACATGGTTATAGTTATTGATATTTCTGATGTTGGTATTGGTCGTGGAATAAGTGAAATTATCGTTATGTGCATCGGGCCCCTTGTATATAAAATAAATGGCCGGCGTGAAAGGCATTACCCTTCCTGATCCACGTGTACACCCGTAGCTTCCACCATAAAGGCCACAGTAATAGTTTGTTGAAAACGTATAATTTGTATTTTTAAAAGTCAGGTCAATACGCGGTATGGTGGTGTTGTTCACTGTCTCCGCCGCAGCTCCTGCGGTCGTTACGGCATAAATCGGCGCCGCAGATGCAGAATAGGTTGGCATGGGTGTGCCGTCTGCATAAAGCCAGGGGCTGTAAGTTGATGCAGGATTGTAGTACAACTTATTCACCTGCGGAGATCGCCCCATAGCCGCAAAATAATCATTGGTCGCCGTCGAAAGCACATATCGTGCCGTCGAGGTTGACAACAACCCACTTCCGTTTGATGCGCGGTCATCCGGGTGCAGCATCGCGTTATACATCATCGCAGTGGTATTGTTTGTAAACAAGGTGGATGCCAGCGAATCCGGAACTGCCACAGCCCCCATCGACCCGGAATCATCAAAAATCAGCATGATGTTGGGCGAAGCCATGGTACGCGAAGCAACCAGGGGCGTTTGTGCTGGTTCTGCCTCGGATGTCGTCTGAGCATATGAGGCAAAAGGCATGGTGATCATTTGGGCGCTGATCAGCAATGCCAGTGTCGTTTTAGTGGCTTTTCTCCTGGTCTGAATAGACGGAAAAAACTGATTGATGGTTTTCATAACCGAACTCCCTTTTGAGTAAGTTCAAAGGTGCTTTTACTACTCTGTCGCCTGCACCTGAGCATTCAATAAAATATGAATTTATATCTTTGGTATATAACAAAAGGATAACTTCTACGATCTGCAGGCTCAACCCTGATTACAACCGTTTATCGGGAAAATACGACCATCTGTCAAATTATCATGTCACACCTTAAAACATAACAACACTTCATATAAGCCGGCATTTTGCTGGAATCAGAAAACCATTACGCCCCCTTGGTCTAAATAGACACTTGCATACAAAAATGAAAAAGGCCGCCGTTCTGGCAGCCCTTTTTCGCTCAAGCCTGTTACAGCCGTGTGTCAGAACATCTGGGTCCAGGTGCTGGTGTCAAACGCTCTTTTACAGCTGGCGACCCCACCCACACTTGCCCCCACATATCCGTTTTCACATGCAATAGCAAGCGGATCATTTCCAGAACTACCCAGTCCTGGGTTATATCCGATGTAGGATGGACCGCTCGTGTTGGTGCGGTAACCAATGTAATACCCATCCTGATCATCAATCACCCCGTCTCCATTGGTATCCCACTTCAGTGATGGCAAACCACCGCTAAACAGATTGGCAACGATCGTGATTCCTTTTACCCCCCCAACATCACAGCTTTCCGCCAGACTGCCGGTATCGGTATTCATTGTTGTCAATGTAGTATCAAATACCACATCGGTCCCGATCAACTGCGGTGTATACAAGCTGCGCTGCCCGTTTTCCATCGTCAGCGGCAAATCCCAGCCCCTCTGCGTTGACCAGTTGATCGTCGCATCCGTCACCGTAAAATACTGGCCTGACTGTGTCCATGACCTGTGCAGCAAATCGCTATAAGTCACTGCTGCGGGTTTGGGTGTGAGATGGGAGCGGTCCCAAACACCATAGATGGCATCTGTCCCGGTGTCTCCCGTGTCGGCGGTGTCATAGAACTTCCCGGTACCAAACAGCACCATTCTGCCACCATTGGGATGCGGATACAGTGCCGGTGCCTGTGTGATCGGCCGGTTGTTCTGTGTGGTAAATACCTTGCGCGAACCCCAGTTGCTGGCACTGATCTGACTAGAAAGGTCAAAATACCATATCCGCCCTTTTAGGTCTCCTGCATATGCGCCGATAATGATCTGGCTGGAGTCTTTAACCAACGTTACTCCCATCAAGCCATTACCGATAGTGGAATCTGTAGCGATTTTCTGAATGATGTCACCGTTCTTCAGGTTCACCACATACAGGTAGGCCTGGCCTGAATCACTGTAGGGTCCATTGCCAAAAACGGCTACCCAGTCACCGGTTTTGGTATACCCGGCCTGAATCGACTGCATCACATACCCCATCTCACTGCCTGCGGTATCTGGCGTCAGCTCCCACAATACCGTATTCCTGATACTCCCTGTACTGGGAGTGTTCGTGCTGGTTTTGGCATAAGCATTCGGATCAGTCACATCCAGTGCAAATATTGTTTTGCCACCAGCCCCGGCTGACCCCAGCAGAATATTACGCCAGCACGATACCGCATTACACTTATTCAGGTTGGCGTCTGTCAGCGTCAGATAACCATCCACATAGTACTGATGGTTCTTCTCATAGTATAACGAAGCTAAATTTGGCAGTTTGGATAAGAGCGCATTCGGAATGAAGGCAAACACTTCCTTGCCCGCATCCACCCCGTCGGTCGCAAAGGCATGCAGCATGCCGTCATTGGCGCCAATGAACACCATACCGGCCCGGTTCGCTTTGTTACTGTGGTACTCTGAATACACACTGCCGCCTGACGTGTGGGAGAATGATCCATATCCCAAACTGGTCGCATCTTTTACCACAAGCGGATTGGAGTTCACAATATCACCCAGCACGCTACTGCGTTCACGGTAAATCGCTGCCCCGCCTGTTGCCTTGCTGCTATCGCCACGCAAGTAATTCACAAGGTTTTCGTTGCTCAAAGCTGTCTGCATGGACGGCGATAACGACCCCCATTTGAATTCAACCACCTTATTGGCAGAGCCGGTGCCTATCCAGATATTGCGGTCTGCATAAGCAGGAATACCATTCGATGCTTTCCATACTTCAGCCCCCACGCTACCGTTGTTTCCCAGCGCATAGGCAGAAAACTCCCCGGTCCACTGCCCGGTGACATAAGTTGAGCCATAAACCTGATTGCCTGCTGTCAGGTAGCCACTCGCCAAAACCACATGAGGTGCTGGCTGATTGGTCACAGAAATACTTTCCATCACCGTTCCAAGACTGGTAATCAGATTGTCCACATTATTAGCAGACGAATATGAGCCGCGTCCGGTCACCCCGGCATGCCAGTTATCGTTTGCGACGGCAGCTCCCCATTTGGTGGTGCCGGCGACCAGTGCATCCCAATCAGAGTCTTTCAGCGATCCACTGGTACCATACCCTACTGTGTGCGTCACCATGTGCTGCCAGAAAGCAGGGTCCCCGGTGCGCGATACACTGCTCGGACCTGAGGTAGGCACCATGTTCTCAAGATCTGGCCGCAAGTCTGTAACCCAATAATAGTGGGCCACATCGGCCAGCATACCGGTAACATTCGGGTTCTGATAAGGATACTCCGGCGTATAGGCATATGTGGTGCCATCTGGCTTGCTATGCGTGGGACCATTCACGTTGACGCCATAAGTAGGATAGATTCTGGCTCCGTTCCAGCCCCCGTCAGTCATCAGAATGGTAAAACTCTTCCGGCATGCCAGATGTTCTGTTTTGTTATTCACATTGCCAGGCTCTGCACTCCAGGGGCCACCATCGGATCTATCCGTATAATATGTCCCGATAGCGTTCAGCGCCTGCAGGGTTGGGGTATTGGTATTCATCCCCTGCTCCAGGCCATACAACCATGTATACAGTGCTGTCCGATGTGTACCCTCATACAGGCGCACCTGCTGGGCAACATAACTGGTAAAAGTCCCCCAGCCCAAACGGTACTTCATATCATAGTCTTTGGCGAATACGTGCGTCATTGCCCCAATGGCTGTGCGCACCCGACCACGATAAAATACATACCAGTTGGTAAAGTTCTGAAACTCTTCTTCCTTGGTACACTGCCGGGTTCCATCGGCATTCTCTCTTGCACAATCAGTCCGGGTTGATGCCTGTGTAATACCCGATGCAGGAATATCTTCAAGAATAACGACCCTGTAATTACTCAGTGTTCTCTCTGCGGTTGTATTTGAAGAAACATAATCCGGATTATTCTCTGCGGGCGTGTAGATATAATAAACCGCCGGCGTAAATTTAAACGTTCCGGTACCATAGGTGCTATTACACACATCGTTATAAGTTGTGTCCGTCGACCCTCGGCAATAATAGCGCGCAAAAGGAATACCCCCGGTCACATTTCTGGCACCAAACTTAAACTCAACATTTTTCCCGCGTAAATTCACCGTCGGACTGCCAGCAGTGCCAGCCAGAATCGGCGCCGCTTCTGGCGAAGGGGTGGCCATTAAGGAACCATCCGCTCTTGCCCACGGTTTATAGGTAATGGTCGGGTTATAATAGATTTTGTTGATCTGCGGCGACCTCATTCTCATATTGGCAATGTTATTAGGGGTGCCATGGTCGTCCAGGCCATCGCCACCCACATATACATAAGTTGTCGCTGGAATATACCCTCTATAACTGGCATTGGTTGAACTGTAATCATCCGGGTGGAAAGAGCCTACGCTTTGGCTCGTGGCATAGGCACTGCTGAGCCCATCAGGCATCGACAGTGCCACCATGGATGTCGACGTATCAAAAGACAACATGATATTGGGTGACGCCATGGTCCGCGAAACAATCAAAGGCGCTTGCGCCGGCTCAGTTGCAACCACCGTTTGCGCGTATGATGCAACAGGCATTGTGATCATTTGCGCACTGACAAGCAGCGCCAATATGGCTTTCCCAGCCTTTATCCTCATCTGTACAGATGAAAGAATACAATTAGAATTTTTCATGCCCTAAACCTTCCATTTCACAATGAAAATGAATTTAATTTATTTTTTATATGATGTGTATGCCTGTTATATAGCGGCTATTTCCAGCACTTGTCAACATCCCCTGCGGCACCGCGTACGCCCGCAGCCGTCAGGGTTAAAGTACCGCAATCATCAGCAAAATTGGGCACGGCCTGAACCTGAAAGTCTGTCGCCGTCTGGCTTGTAATACTGATGGTATAACGTTGTGTACCATTTTCCGGTGATCTTGTTAAGTTGGCAGGTAATGCAACGCCTGCATAGGTATTTTTAACGCTGTAGGAACGCTGCAAGGTATGAGCAGCCTCCATCAACACGGCACGTGCGTCTGTACGGTAGCCTCTCTTGAGAAACTCCACAAAAGAGGGATATGCAAAAGCAGCCAGAATTCCCACAACCGCCACAACTATCATCAACTCAATCAGCGTGAATCCTCTCGCTCTTTGTTGAATTACCTGTTTCATTTTGTTTTCCTTAAAAACGGATTATCTGGAAGAGATAAAAGCCTAAATTTCAGCCCACCACCCCATGCTTAACTGACAACGCGCCCAACCACAATCTGCATCCAGACCTGGGCCCCTGTTTTAGAAAGGCCATTGCTATCTTGTGTGAAATTGGGGCTGTATCCACGTGTTGTAATTCTGTAGGCAACTGAACGGCGACCAGAAACTTCGGAAGTTGAATTGAACTCCACGTAGGCCGTAATATCTTCAATCAAACAGTCGGACTGAATAGAAGTAGACGTATAACCAGTCATGCTGCCACCCAGATCGGCCAGATCCAATTGATGGTAGCCAGAGTTCCCGCCTCCCCAATAGCTCATCGTCTGCCACCGGGTTCCTGTATACGTATTCAGATTCGTTACACCTGCTGGTGCACTTGCTGCACTTAAGGTCCCGGCAAATACACCTGCCTTGCAATAATTCATGGCTGACTCGGCAGCCTGTGTGGCCATGGCTCTGGCACGGGTATTGTTATTGACCAGTTCATCTACGCCTGACAGACGGATAGCTGCTACAGCAGTAACGGCCATCACAACCATCAAAACCAAAGCGATAACCAGAATAACGCCTTTTTGCTGATCGGTACGGATTGTCTTTTTCATTTTAGAACTCTCTGTTTAAAGTCGTTAGAACCCGGCACCTACGTTGGGAATTTCCACCGTTGTGAACATTGCTCTGTGCAAATAACCAGTCCCTGGATCTGGCTGAGCGACACCATCGCAATCAGTGTAATCAAAGCTGGGAGCCGATGAAACGGGTTCCCGGCTGCGTACCAGCACGCATACCCGAACAGACGTTACGCGGTTCCAGCGGTCATACCCTTCTGTGCCTGAAACGGTTTCATTGGGAAAGCTACTGGCCACCTGCGATGCCGTCATATAGCCAGAAGTAACTTTAGCTGTGGTAACAAAACCGCCGCTATCTTTCACCCGCTCTGCAACACCGTACCAGAGCTTCATCTGCACAATATTGGAAACCAGCTCCGTTGCACCGTTCTTGCCATTGCCCCAGCACATCAGGGTGTTGCCGCTGATATAAAAGCGGTTATCGACAATCATGATTGTTGAACCATCAGCCCTTGTCAACTCATTGGCAGAACCTGTCACTTCTTCTCCGGAACAGTCCCGGGGATCCAGATCGGTCGCTGACACGGAACCAACCGGTATTTGTTGCAGTTGCCCACCCTGATAACGCAGTGCAATTGAATCACTGCCAGTACCAACGGCAGGACACGCTGCCCCCCAGTCAGCTACGCTGGAAGAGACTGTAGTTGAAACATTTGCCCCCTGGCACCCCAGCAGATAGGGACTATCCAGTAAAGTAACGCTATTTCTGAGGCGTGGCCTGTCTTTCAGGGGGTCCGGCACTTCGGTAAACTCTTCATAGCCGGCGTTACGCACCCCTCTGGCAATGGTGTTCAGTGCAATTTGCCCGTCTTCCATCATCTGGGAAAGACTTTGCTGCAAGCGTCCGCTCTTGGTTGAGCTGGATACATTTAACAAAATAGCAGCCAGAACAACCATCATGATCACCATGGCAACCATGATTTCAATGATCGTCATCCCTTTTTGCTTGCGCAATGTCGCCACAGAAAAAGCAGAAGGTTTTAATTGTATGTATCTCATATTTTCACCCTCATGCTCAGGCATTGTGTATTAGCAGTTATCCCACTTATCCCGGTTCCAGCACACGACCCCAAGTCCACAGTACCTTTGCTGGCAGGCTCCTGCCACACCAGGATTACATCTACATAATCCGCACCGCTTTTAACCTGCAAATCACCTTCCGGCAACTGCGCACGGGCACTCTGCCGCGCCCAGGCGATATCAGATGCGGCAATCTGAGCAGTACCGCAGGTATATGAATTCTGGCAGCCAGGGGTGCTCACTGCCGCTCCAGCGGAATATGTGTAATTGTAGCTAGAGAGTCCATCCGGATTGGCCCGAATACTTGCTGCCAGCCCATTACCAACCTGTGAAGCAATGCCGCGATAGTAAGCCATTGAACTGTATTGCATGGAACTGGCCTGTAATGCAAGCATTGATAAAAAACCCAGTGTGATCAGCACAATCGCCACAAGGACCTCCAACAGAGAAAACCCCTTTGCTTTGTTTCTTTTTAAGTTCATCATTTTCTGCTGCCTATATGCAAATATTAAGTTAAGCCGGTTATGATGCACCGTCCGCCACCGCCAACCCGGTTGGAGTTACCGTGATGGTTTTCCCCAGGTTCGCTTCATTAGAGGTGGGCAAGATTTTGACAGTGCAAGAGGGGTAGCGCCCCATAGCACTCACTTTGATAGCGCCGCAGCTAGATGTCACCGATACGCCAGAACTCTCATAAACCTGAATGACTCTGAGTACACTTGATCCATCTGGAATATAGACCATCCACCGATCACCAAAAGCGTTGCCGCTTGTCGAGCAGGCTGATCCGGCAGCATTGGCTCCGCAAACCGCGACTTCCCGCCCCACAGTCATTGCCTCTGATCTGGCCAGCTGCAGGCTCGCAGCCATTTGTACTGCTGCTGAATTGGTCTGGCGCTTTTTGACAAAATCAAAATAGGAAGGCACTCCCCACAGCGCAATAATCGCAACAATTGCAAGCACTGTCATCAACTCAATCAGAGTAAAACCGCGTTGCCTTCCCTCATCATGCACCCAATGAACGTGTTTCATCATTTTCCTTAAATATACGGCATGGTTATGCTTTCTTTATGCCCTTAGCATATCGACGCAGCCATACGGCTTCAAGTATGCGTTTCGCCGCTCATCGGGGAAAATCTACCGTTTATCGGATTGGCTCCCTATTCGTGAACATATTCACACCAAATCAGGCAAAACAATTTGTCCCGGATATCGGGATTATTTTCCTAACCAATTGAAAATAAACGTTAAAAATGATCAGTCCATGGGCAAGGTACTGTGGGGCAGCCAGGGCACAGGATAAGATGGCAGCTCTTTCCCTGTGGATATGGCTTGTTGCAGGTCTGCAATAGCCTGCTCTGGGTTGGCGGCCTGGGTAACCGCGCTGACCACCGCAATACCCTGCGCACCGCAACGTACCGCTTCCCGGCTGCGGGCTTCATTCAGCCCGGCAATTGCCACTACCGGCTCGCGTAACACCTTACACCAGTACGCCAGATTCCCCTCGCCTTGCGGAATCCAGGGCATTTCTTTGGTTGAAGTGGCATGAATCGGCCCGCAGGCGATGTAACTGGGCGCTACCGCACGCGCCCGGCACACCTGCCAGATGCTGTGGGTAGACACCCCCAGCCGCAAACCTGCTGCGCGAATGGCATCCAGATCAGCCGTTTCCAGGTCTTCCTGCCCCAGATGCACGCCATAAGCACCATGCTCTATAGCCAGCTTCCAGTGGTCATTGACAAAAAACTGAACCCCTGCCTGCTGCGTGCAAGCCACACTGCGCTTAACTTCCTGGGCCAGAAAACCTGCATTTTCCAGCCGTTTGTCGTCCGACTTGATACGCAACTGTACCGTTTTAGCACCCGCTTGAACCACCCGTTCAACCCACTCCGCGCTTTCAACCACAGGGTAAAGCCCCATCCAGTTATCGCTCAGCGCAGGAAATGGCTGCACAACCTGCCCCTGCGACGAGCGCAGAAATGGAATCAGGTCGCTTTGCCACGTAAAGTCTGGCGCAATACACACCGTACCGGCCCCTGCGCCTGCCGGGTAGCCATGTGTTACCGCACTGGTGGTTGCCATTTTGGCCAGAATAATCGCATCGGCAGCACAAAACCCCAGCGCCATGGCTGCGGTAACGCTCGCCGTAAATGTGCACCCGGTACCATGGGTGGTGGTGCTGACCACGCGCGGCAACCCCAGCCATCCGCAGGCCTGCGGCGTATCCATCCAGTCATCGGCCCACGGGGTCAGCGGGCCGTCCACCCCACCCCCAACATCGCCCCCGGTCACCACCACAGACTGCGCGCCTAAAGCACGAATGGCCTGTGCCAGTTCCGGCACACTGACGCCAGCGGATACCGCGCTGCCTGCATCTTCCCCCGTCACCAGCCACAAAGCCTCGGCCTGGTTAGGTTTAACCACAGTGGCTCTCGGCAACAGCTCACGCAGCATGGCTTCACGCAGTGTTTCTCCGGCAAGCTCGGCCCCGGTACTGGCACGGCGGATCGGGTCCACAACCAGTGCAATATGGCGCTCAGGGTGATCGGCGCGCAGCCTGTCCACCCACTTGGCAACCACACCCACATTTTCCGCACTGGCGAGCATTCCTGTCTTGATCGCTACCGGCGGCAGGTCTTTGGCCAGCGCATTCAGTTGTGCATCCAGCATTTGCGGAGAAACCGCCTCAATGCGTTCAACCGCCACCGAGTTCTGCGCGGTTACCGCAGCAATCGCGGTACACCCATGCACGCCGAACAGATTGAATGCACGCAGATCAGCCTGAATACCGGCGCCGCCCCCACTGTCGGAGCCTGCAATTGACCACACCACCGGGCGGGCGGCTGAAGGAAATGCTGTTGATGAATTTTTAATGCTGCTCATGGTTGCTTGTTCGGAGTTTTGCATGGTCAATTTTATATACAGGCCGATATGTTACAGAAATATACTACAGCGTAAAGGGTTGCCCGGTGACAGGGGTGGTTGCCACCGCCATGTCCTGCCTGGCAATGATGCCGGCCTGATACGCAATGCGCCCTGCCTCGATCGCCAGTTTAAACGCCCTTGCCATCTGCACCGGGTCACTGGCCTGTGCCACTGCCGAATTCAGCAGTACCGCATCAAACCCCAGTTGCATGGCCTGTACCGCATCTGCCGGTGAGCCGATACCGGCATCCACAATCAGCGGCACATCCGGCAGCCTGGCTCTGAGTGTGCGCAACGCAAACGGATTGACCAGCCCCTGCCCGGAGCCGATGGGCGCCCCCCATGGCATCAAAATACGGCAGCCCACATCCAGCAGGCGCTGGCAGGTCACCAGATCATCGGTACAGTATGGGAATACCTCAAACCCGGCATTCACCAGCTCCTGCGCGGCCTTGACCAGTTCAAACGGATCGGGCTGCAGTGTGTAATCATCCCCCACCACCTCCAGCTTGATCCAGTTGGTATCAAACAGCTCACGCGCCATCTGCGCCAGCGTCACCGCTTCACGCGCACTGCGGCACCCTGCTGTATTGGGCAGCAAACGCGCACCCGAAGCGCGAATGATGTCATAAAAACCATTCGCTCCCGCACCATGCGCAAGCTGGCGCTTCAACCCTACCGTCACCACCTGCACACCGGCAGCGGTAATCGCCTGGCGCAACACTTCGGGCGACGGATATCCGGCCGTCCCCAGAAAAAAACGGCTTTCCAGTTCAACATCTGCAATTCGAAATTTCATCATAATTCCTTCCTAAAGGGTTCCATCAGCCACCGGTAATCGGCTGAAACGTCATCACTTCATCGCCTTCTTTCAACTGATACGCAGCACGTGCATCGCGCGCGACAAACTCCCCGTTGACGGCGGTAGCAAGCGACGCCGCCTCCCCGATCAGAGAAACAAATGCCGCCAGCGTCATGGCCGGCAAATGCTGCGGCTCACCATTGAGCATGATTGTGATCGTTGTTCCCATACCTGTTTCCTCCTGCTGCATCAATGGCTTTCAAACGCCTGAAACGCTTGCAGCGCATCCTGCACCATCGCTGGCGCCATCAGCCAGCCATGCCGGAACAACCCGTTAATGCGGCTGATGCCATCTTCAGTCCGGATCAGCGGCAGGTTATCAGGCAACGCCGGCCTTAAATTGGTTTCCATATGCACAATCCGCGCCTCTGCCAGTTCCGGCAAAATGCTGTGTGCAGCAGCCATCAGTTCAACCGCACTGCGCACCGACATCGGGCCACGGTCTTCGCTTTCGATTTCGCTGGCACCAATAAACACCACATCTCCCGGCCTGGGCACAATATAAACACGGTAACGTGGGTGCAACAGGCGCAAAGGCCGGTTCAGCACCACGCCCGGTGCATGCAGCCACAACACCTCGCCACGCACACCGCGTACCGGCAGTTCGGGCCGGGCTTCCAGCCCGCGCGCATCAAACACCCAGTCCGCTTCAATGCTCTGCCCGTTTTCTGTGTGCAGAGCACCTGCTTCCATACGGGTAACACGCTCTCCCCAGTGCCAGTGCACGCCTTGTTTTTCAGCCGCATCGGCCAGCGCCACCATCGCCTGCCGGGTATGAATCTGCCCCTCACCCGGCAGCATCCACGCCTGCTGCACACCGCTGAGCGAAGGCTCCAGTTGTGCAAGCTCTTCCATCGATATGCGCTTAATACGCTGCTGCAATGCTTCGGCGTTTTGCGCCTGCCCAGCCTGCCGGAGCTTGTATACCAGCAGATCGGTCATGCGCTGCGCCGAACCTTCATCCCCCTGGTGCGCCAGCATCAACGAGCCCTGCTGCGCATGCACCACCGGCAACGACAGCGATGCCACAATCTGTGGCCACAACGCCAGCGACCGCATGCCCAGTTGATACACGCCTGCATCGCCACTTTCCAGTTCCGACACCGGGCTGAGCATGCCTGCTGCCGTCCATGCCGCCGCATGGGGTGGTGAAGAAATCCCCTCATGTTCATACACAGACGGATCCTGTGGACCGGGCACCGGATCGTAAACATGCACTTCATAACCGCGCTGTACCAGTTGAAACGCCAGCAAACGCCCCACCAGACCCGCACCGGCAACAGCCACTTTTTTTGTATTCACCATAATTTCAAAACTTTGTCAGTTAATGATTAATCAGTTTCACTGCACAACCAGAGCACGTTTCACGCCCTCTGACGCGCTCTGGTCCATGCGTTGATTACAGATCACACTTTACAGGCCGCACCTATTCCTGCACCAGATAAATCTCACCGCCTGCGCGCTGGAACTCCTGCGCCTTCTGCGCCATACCCTGCTGCAATGCGGCATCCTCGCTCACTCCCACCTGTGCAGCGTATTCGCGCACATCCTGCGTGATCTTCATCGAGCAGAATTTAGGGCCACACATTGAACAGAAATGCGCCACCTTGGCCGAATCCTTCGGCAAGGTTTCATCGTGCATCTCACGTGCCGTTTCCGGGTCCAGCCCCAGATTGAACTGATCAGTCCAGCGGAATTCAAACCGCGCCTGCGACAGCGCATCATCACGCGCCCGTGCTCCCGGGTGTCCCTTGGCCACATCTGCTGCATGTGCTGCAATTTTGTAAGCGACAATGCCCTGCTTCACATCTTCACGATCCGGCAAACCCAGATGCTCTTTGGGTGTGACATAACACAACATCGCAGTACCGTACCAGCCGATCATCGCCGCACCAATAGCACTTGCAATATGGTCGTAGCCGGGAGAAATATCCACCGTCAGCGGGCCCAGTGTGTAAAAAGGCGCTTCATGGCACAGCCTCAGTTGCTCATCCATATTCGCTTTGATCATGTGCATAGGCACATGCCCGGGGCCTTCAATGATGGTCTGCACATCGTGCTGCCATGCCACCTGCGTCAACTCACCCAGTGTTTTCAGTTCTGCCATCTGCGCTTCATCATTGGCATCCGACAGCGAGCCTGGGCGCAGGCCATCGCCCAGCGAAAAACTCACGTCATACGCCTTCATGATTTCGCAGATTTCTTCAAAATGCGTATAAATGAAATTTTCACGGTGATGCACCATACACCACTTCGCCAAAATGGAGCCGCCGCGCGAGACAATACCCGTACGGCGTTTGGCGGTAAGCGGAATAAACGGCAGCCGCACCCCGGCATGCACCGTGAAATAATCCACCCCCTGCTCGGCCTGCTCAATCAGCGTATCGCGGAAAATCTCCCAAGTCAGGTCTTCGGCAATGCCGCCCACTTTTTCCAGCGCCTGATAAATCGGCACCGTACCAATCGGCACCGGCGAATTGCGGATGATCCAGTCGCGCGTGGTATGGATATTTTTGCCGGTGGACAAATCCATCACCGTATCCGCCCCCCAGCGAATCGCCCACACCAGCTTTTCCACTTCTTCCTCAATGCTCGAAGTCACCGCCGAATTGCCGATATTGGCATTGATCTTCACCAGAAAATTACGCCCGATGATCATCGGCTCGAGTTCAGGGTGGTTGATATTGGCCGGAATAATGGCCCGCCCGCGCGCTACTTCATCGCGCACAAACTCAGGCGTGATCACCGCCGGAATAGCTGCCCCCAATGAGTTGCCAGCCAGACGCTGCTCGCGCTGCGCATCGGCCAGGTATTCACGCATCCACTCGCGCCTGCCATTTTCGCGAATCGCCACATACTCCATTTCCGGTGTAATGATGCCGCGTCTGGCATAGGCCATCTGCGTCACAGCCTGGCCTTTTTGCGTTGCGCACCTGGGCTGGCGCTGCAGGGCCTGAGCCTGCTGCCTTAAAGCCATCAGCGACGGTTGCTGACGCTCTTCATTTTTAAAACCATCATCCAGCGCCGCGGCATCGCGCCCGGTATACGCCTGTGTGTCTGCACGCGCTTGCACCCATGCACTGCGCGCCTGAACCGGCAGCCCCTTGAACACATCAATCGCCACCTCCGGGTCGGTATAAGGGCCTGATGTATCGTACAGCGCAATCTGCTCACCGTTGGTCAGTTCCACCTGCCGCATCGGCACCTTCAACTGTGGATGAATCTGCCCGCTCTGGTATACCTTCTGCGACGCAGGCAACGGCTTGCACACCTGCTGCATCGAATCCGGTGCGGCCTGTGAAGACGCTGGTGGGGTGGGGTTAGAGGAATCTGTGTCAAACATGGCGGCTCTCCTTGTCCATTGAACGAATGCTCCGGACAAGCGCGCCTGATATGAGACACAGCAATGCACTGCCGGTCTATCAACATAGACTGGACAAAACAATGCCGGGAAAAATCAGATGTGCTCAATCAGCTCTCCTTCCGCCGGTATTAACCGGATCAAGTTCAGCGGGACTGCCTGACCAACTCAGACGATCTCAGCACCATGCATACGGTGCGCCCCGGAGCAGTTGCCATTGTAGACCAATTCACCACTGCCTTGACAAAGTGTTTTGCCAATAACCACGCTCTGTTTGATGCAGATTAACTTTTCACACGCCAGTTTCACCATCACCGATCACCTCTTTATGCGAGGCCATTGCAAATGCAAATGTTATCCAGAAGCATCTTATCCACACCTGTGCATAAATCTGGTGCCCATTACATACATTCAAGAATGTATTTTTTAAATGCTTGATCTTGGCATCGCCAACAGGCTAATGCCTATTTATTAAGCATTCTATTGGAAACCTTATCAAACAGACCCTTCCGCAACATTATTCAAGCATTCCCAACAAACTTACCCACAAAGCCTGTGACTTATTCGACAACACCGCCGCAGTTGAAACAGGCTGTGGATAAATTAAAAACAACCCCAATGCAGCAGCACCATAACCTCGCTATACTTGCTTTCCATGGATGAAATGAAATGGCACTGGTACACATTTGAAGAGCTGCCCGTCAGCGCACTGTACGACTACCTGCATCTGCGCCAGCAGGTATTTATCATTGAACAGCAATGCATTTATGCCGACCTGGACGATAACGACCAGCTCGCACAGCATCTGCTCGGTTTTACACCGGAAGGCCATCTGGCCGCCTGCCTGCGTCTGCTCGCCCCCAAATCAAAATACCCCGAGCCTTCCATAGGCCGCATCATCGTTGCACCAGAGCAGCGCGGAAAAAAACTCGGGCACCAGCTCGTTGAAGCCGGCCTGAAACAGGCGCGGCAACTCTACCCAGGACAGCCGATACGCATTCAGGCACAGTCCCGCCTGACAGATTTTTACAAACAGCATGGATTTGACGCGCATGGCAAACCTTATGACGAGGACGGCATGGAACATATCGACATGCTGACCACCTCTTAACACCGAGCACAATGCCACAGACATTAGGCCATATCACACACCTGCTGTGCGGCAGCGTACAGCCTTTCCATCTACCCGAAACATTCAGCGCCATTGCCAAGCAGCCTGTTCAAGGCCTTGTTCATGCCGGCCCGCTCGGATTGAATGGTGACCAGCAGGCCGATCAGCGCGTACATGGCGGTGTTGATAAAGCCATACACCAGTACCCCTCAGAACACTACGCCTACTGGCGCAAGCAGTTTGGTGAGCTACCTGTTTTACAGGCTCCCGGCGCATTTGGCGAGAACATCGCCAGCACCGGCATGACAGAGGCCGATGTCTGCCTGGGCGATCAGTTGCAGATCGGCACCGCTTTGCTCGAAGTCAGCCAGTCGCGCCAGCCCTGCTGGAAACTCAACCTGCGCTTTGACACCGCAGACATGTCACTGCGGGTGCAGCAGACCGGGAAAAACGGCTGGTATTACCGCGTTTTGAAGGCGGGTGACATCCATGCCGAAGACGCCATCTGCCTGACACAACGCCCGTTGCCTGACTGGCCTTTGACGCGGATTAATGCATTGATCTTTGCCACAACCATCAATACGGCGGAATTGCAGGCTTTCAGCCAACTGCCTTTGCCGCCCTCATGGCGCAAGCTGGTAGAGCGGCGTTTAGAAAGCGGGCAGATTGAAGACATGCACAAACGCCTTTACGGTGCCTGAAACCTGAAAAGCCGGGGTCAGCGCGTCAGAAAAAACTGCAGCCCCAGCGTCACCAAGGCCGCCAGCCATGACAGCCAGATAGCGGCACGGCGGCTGACATCATCCCATTTATAAACCATGTCCGGGTGATCAGGGAAAAAAGCCGCCTCCATTTCATCGCCCGGCTGATACTGCAGGTAGCCTTTGAATGGCTGGCAATAGGCAGAGAACATCTGGCCCTGGTAGTCATACGCCACTTTCAGCATCATGCGCCCTTTTCGCCCTGTATTCCACTGCTCACGCTCGACCACCCTGGCCTGCACACGAATGCCCAGCGTTTTCAGTCTGGCCTCCAGGCGCATGTAATAAAGGCCCAGCGCAATCAGGCCAAATACGCAAACAGCACCAAATATGAACAAAGCAGGCTCTTGCATCGTTTCCCTTACCTGCGGCAAACAGCAGACGCAACGGTCCGAAACACAGTGCCGCTGTTTTCCAGCCCACAAATAATCATGTTGCGGTCACACATTGCGCATCATATCGGCAACCTGTGCAAAACTGCGCTTCATACGCTGTTGCAGTTTCGGGTCAACTCCAATTTCGCCCATCGCCTGATCCATACACGCGACCCATTGATCCCGTTCCGGGATGCCAATGCGAAACGGCAGGTGCCGCGCACGCAAACGGGGGTGTCCGAAACGCTCCACAAAATACTCAGGGCCTCCCATCCAGCCGCACAAAAACCAGAACAGGTGCTGCCGGGCACGCTCCAGCGTAGGGCCATGGGCGGCGCGCAGTTCTGTGTAAACCGACTCCAGATCCATCAGGTCGTAAAACCGGTCTACCAGTTCCTGTATCCTTTCCTCTCCGCCGATCCATTCAAACAAAGAATCATATGCCGGTTTTTCCTCAATCTGAACCATGCCTGCCCACGTGCCTTTCTTTCTGTATTCTTTTGTTCAATACTGTCATCATGGTACAGGATAGCTGCACCCGATGTAGATTACCTTGCATGCCGAAGCGCCACGCTCCGCACAGGCCTGTATGGCGCCACGCCCGGCCAGATCAGGCGTAACATCCACATGCAGTTGGTATACCTCTTTTTCATTGAGCGCAATCGCCAGACAGCGGTTGGAATATGTCGTTTCAACCATACATTCGCGCCCACCATTGTGCTCACAGGCGATCAGCGCGGCCGCGGCTGCATCTTCCTGAAACAGCCTGTTGTTGCTCACCCCCATGCCCATCACGCCCGGCACACTGTAATCTTTGGCCACGGCACCCCAGGTTGGTGTTCCCTGAGGAACAGCCGTACGGTATGGCGCGGGCTGCTCACTTTGACGCACTGGCGGAACCGGTGCCTGCAAATCATTTCCCAGCAAAGGCGGTAATTCCAGCGTATGGTCCAGCCCGTCACCGGGTTCCAGTTGGCGGTCACAATAAGGCGCAGAAGAACCGGGCGGACATGACGGCTGCGCCCCCGCAGAACTGACAAAAGCCACCCCAAGCACCAGCGCTGCCAAATGAATATATTTCATGACCCCTCCGAGACAAAATATGCCATTTTTATGCCATTTTGATACCATGCACCTACGGCATACATCTGCTTAAGCTGCTCATTATCGCAAAGACAACGCCGATTTTCAGCCAAAGGGTATGTCATACGCCTTAAAGTGTTGCAAAAGGATAAGCAGGAGATAACCGGCAAGGCATACCAAGTGCAGTGTAGTGTATTTACATCCGCAAGGCATAACACAACTGGGCGCTCATGGTCTTATCTGCCTGCGGGTTCCCGCCAGGCGTAATGCCCCTTTCATTGCGTGATCGGCTTAATCCAAAACAGTCCTCAACGTCTGAATAACCGGTCGCCTGAGCACCGAACGCAAACTCAGCCACCCGGCCAGCCATGCCAGCACAATACCGGCCAGCAATCCGCCGGCAGGCGCCCACCATGGTGGTGTCCAAACAAAATCAAACGCGTACCGGGCAAGTGCGCCGGCAATCACCATCGCAACCAGAGAAGCCACCAGCCCGGCAATAGCCCCCGTGCCCATGAGCTCGGCATTCTGTACCTTTTGCAGCAGCCTGTTACTGGCACCCAATGCACGCATGATGGCAAAATCATGCGCCCGCTGTTCGCGTGTGGCTGCAATCGCTGCAAACAACACAATCAAACCGGCCAGCAGCGAAAAAGCAAACAGAAATTCCACCGCACGAATCACCTGGCCCAGCACCTGCTGAATTTGCATCAGCATGGCTGAAATATTGACATTGGTGATGTTGGGAAAATCCCGCGACAACTGATCGTCAAAACGCAGATCATCCGGTGCCCTGAAAGCCGTGATATAGGTTTCGGGGTACTGCGGCATCTGTGCCTGAGGATACATCACAAAAAAGTTCACATGCATGGATGACCAGTCCAACTGGCGCACACTGGTGATACGACGCTCCAGCAGCACGCCCGCCACATCAAAACGCAATGTATCACCCAGCCTGAGCCCCAGGGTATCCATCAGCCCCGACTCCACCGATGCGCCATCCGCTTCATCTGCCACCCATTGTCCTGCCACAACCTGGTTATGCACTGGCAGTTGTGATGCATAACTCAGGTTAAATTCCCGGTCCACCAGCCGTCTGGCGCGGTCATCAGCATAATGATCCAGATTCACCGGCTCATCATTGACAGCCACCAGCCGCCCCCGGATCATCGGGTACCAGTCATAATCTTTGACGCCCGCCTCCTGCAACCGCTGCTGAAACGCCTGCGCCTGATCAGGCATGATATTGATCACAAAACGGTTCGGCGCATCTGGCGGTGTAGCCTGTTGCCAACTGCTGATCAGATCGGTACGTAGCAACACCAGCAAAATCAGCGCCAATAAACCAATCGCCAACGCACTGACCTGCGTAACCAACACCATGGGGCGCGCCGTCAGCGAACGCACCGCCAACCGCAGCCACGATGGTGCTGCCGCGGCATCTCTTAACGGGCGCAGCAGTAATACAATGCCATACGCCAGCAAGGCAAATATCGCCACGGCCAGCGCAAAACCACCCACGGTAATCATGCCCAAGGCAGCATCGCCACTGACCACCAGCAGCAAAATCATGAAGCCCACCGCACCGGCCAGCAAAACGGCCAATGCCGCTGGCTGCATTTCGCCCATATCACGGCGCAATACCCGCAGTGGCGGCACACGGGCCAACTGCAACACAGGCGGCAAACCAAATGCCACCAACAAAGTCAACCCGACCCCCAGCCCCAAAAACACAGGCAGCATACTGGCCTGCGGCAGGCTTTGCCCCAGCAACTGCGCCAGCAACGCAATAAACACATAATGCAGCCCATAACCGGCAGCCACACCTAAAACAGAAGCAATGATGCCGGCCAAGCCAAATTCAACGAGATAACCCCAGGCAATCGCCCGCTGCGGCTGCCCCAGCACACGCAGCAGCGCGCAATCATCCAGATGCCTGCGGGCAAAATCACGTGCAGCAATGGCGACCGCTACAGCGCTTAAAAGTGCTGCGAGCAAAGCCACCAGATTCAAAAATTTCTGTGCCCGCTCCAGCGTTTTCTGCATCGTCGGCTGCCCCGTATCCAACTGCTCCATGCGAACACCCCGCAAGGGTACGGCAGAATCCTCCACATGACCGGCACGCTGAATATAGTCTGCCGCCCATTGCTCATAGGCCTTGACCCTGGCAACGTCATCAGACGCCAGCGCAAAACGGTAATTGATACGGCTGGCCGGCTGCACCAGCCCGGTGGCCGGCAAATCAGCCGCATTCATCAATACGCGGGGAGAAAAACTCATGAAGCCGCCCGTCCCCCGGTCCGGCTCAATCACCAGCAATGCTGTCACCGGCAACTCCGCATCCCCCAGCATCAACGTATCCCCTGGCTGTAACCCCAGCGAAACCAGCAGCTCAGGGCTGATCCAGACCTCACCCGGCGCGGGCCCGTGCGTGACCGCTCTCAGCGGGGCTTCCAGATGGCTTTGCACCTGCAGTTCACCGCGCAGCGGATAAGCACCATCGACCGCCTTGACCGTCACCAGCCGCGTACTGCCACCCAGTTCATCCGGCGCCCTTGCCATGCTGGGAAAAGATGCAATCTGTGTCGTTTCCAGCCCCTGTGCCTGCTGCATAAATACAGCAGGCAGCGGTTGGTCACTGACAATCACCACATCGCCGCCAATCAGTTGCTGCGCATCGCGCACCAAAGAGGCATTCAAGCGATCAGCAAAAAAACCGACCGCACACAGCGCCGCCACGGCCAGAAAAACCGCCACCATCAGCAAACGCAATTCTCCTGAACGCCAGTCGCGCCAGGTCATTTTCAAGGCTTGTTTTATCATTCTTGCAAGCATAAGGGTAAACACTGACTCCTGCAGGGGTGCATCACCAATGGTTGTGCCTGTGTCATGGATTGCAGGTACAATCAACTACCGGGCCCAAATACTGGCGTCCGGTTTTTTGTTTCCGGATTTACGCGCATTGAAATAACCATCCAAATGCGCATTCCGGAAACGGCAGACCGAACTTTCAGGTCAAGTGCTCATTTTCGATTTTGACAGTATAGCCTGCTGTAGTTTTGCCGTATTTACTCTGACAAACTATATGGCATGCCTTTTCGGACTGGAGCCCAATTCATGGAAATCTTTGATTACGAGAATATCCTTCTATTACCGCGCAAATGCCGCGTGGATAGCCGTTCCCAATGTGACACATCCGTCGTTTTTGGAGGCCGCACATTCAAACTGCCTGTGGTACCCGCCAACATGAAAACCGTGGTGGACGAGCGTATTTGCGAATACCTGGCTTCCAATGGATATTTTTATGTGATGCACCGGTTTGACCTGGACAGCGTCGCCTTTGCCAAACGCATGCACAAAAAAAGCCTGTTTGTATCCATCAGCCTGGGCGTTAAACCGCACGACTGCAAAGTAGTCGAGCGCCTGGCCGCAGAAAACATTCCCGTTGACTACATCACCATTGATATTGCCCACGGACATGCAGACTCGGTACAGCGCATGATTGCGTTCATCAAAAAAACACTGCCACAGACTTTTATCATTGCTGGCAATGTTGGCACGCCGGAAGCTGTCATTGACCTGGAAAACTGGGGAGCAGATGCAACCAAAGTCGGCATCGGCCCCGGTAAAGTCTGCATCACCCGCATGAAAACCGGCTTTGGCACCGGCGGCTGGCAACTTTCAGCGCTCAAATGGTGTGCGCGTGTGGCCACCAAACCCATCATTGCCGATGGCGGCATCCGTGAAAATGGCGACATTGCCAAAAGCATACGGTTCGGCGCTTCCATGATCATGATCGGCTCGCTGTTTGCCGGACATGAAGACTCACCCGGCAAAACCGTAGAGATCGATGGCCGCCTTTATAAAGAATACTTTGGCAGCGCCTCAGACTTTAACAAGGGCGAGCGCAAGCATGTGGAAGGCAAACGCATTCTCGAACCTATCAAAGGCAAGCTGGCCGACACGCTTCAGGAAATGCAGGAAGACGTGCAAAGCTCTATCAGCTATTCAGGCGGCAAACAGCTCAGCGACATCCGCAAAGTCAATTATGTGATTCTGGGCGGAGACAATGCCGGCGAACACCTACTGATCTGAGCACAAGGCGAAGCTGTTCATGAAAAAAGGCTTATTCATTTGAATAAGCCTTTTTGACATCAGACACTTCTTGACCTGGAACCATCACTGAATCCAGCCATACATTTCCACTTTGCTGCGACTGCTCATTTGCTGCGGCGGGTCTTTGTAAATATATTCGACTAATTTGTCACCCTCATATACTGAATAAGGCCCCAGCAGCACTTCAGGGGGGGCATATCCAAATGGTACGGCACTGTACATCACCGTCTGATACGTATGCTGATCCTGCGTATCATTCAGAATAAAGACATGTACTTGTCCCAACTGAGGTTCAAGCATAATAGCCTGGCCATTTTTGAATACAAACTCCGAAGAAAATAACAACAGCTTTTCGTAATAACGCTCTGCTACCGACTCATCAAGCACATATACACGGTTTGGCAATGAAAAGAGCACGCCTGCAGATAATGCGGCAAAAATTATAAAGCCGGTAAACCGGTGTTTAGAACGCCTGAGCAAAGCAAACCAGATGCTGCCCAACACAACGGCAACAACAGCACAAACACCTGCTGCTACACCTATCGAAAACATGATTCTGCCTTTAACTTGCAGCCGGTTTAATGAATCCAGCCACGCTCGGCTCTGTTGCCCTTAACGCGAATGCTGCTTGGCGGATTTTTATAAATATAGTCCACAGAATAATTCACTGTATTCATGGAATAAGGCTGCAAGCGTGTTTTTTGCGGGTCATAGCGTCCCCCGGACGTACTGTACACCACAATTTCAAAAGTGCGGCGCTGTTCCGTATCATTCAAAATGATGGCGCGTTTACCAAACCCCCACTGCGGCACCACAGTCGCAGACTCACCATTTTTAAAAGTGAATTCGGATGAAAACAAGGCAATGCGTTCATAATAGCGCCCTTCCACCGACTCATCCAGCACATACACATGGTTAAGCAGGAATAAATAACAAACTGCCGCGATCACACCAAACACGACAAACCCGGCGAATTTCTGTTTTGTTTGACGCAGCAAAATAAACCAGACCACACCTAAGATAATCGCAATGACCGCAAGAATACCGATCGCTACGCCTACAGATATCACGTGAAACTCCTCTGATAACTTAATGGAACTGGATTATAGAGGGGGTTGTTTTATTTCCTTTTATAGATTGTCTGCTTTTCACAACTCCCCTATTCGCCAGCCCAGGTTACCTCAGGGAAATGCACTTTCTTTTCGCACGGCCATGCTCAGGTAATACAAGCTATCACACAACATGCTTGTGTCATCCCAACACAATATGTTCCCGGTAAAACGCCCGGCAACACCTTGACGGATGTCTCTTAAAACTTGGAGAAATCCGGCCAGCGTTTTTCAAAAAAAGCACTTAATGCTTCTTTGACTTCTGCACTTCCCACGCATGCATTAAAGGCATCGGCTTCTGCTTCAATGGCCACATCCACTTCCTGCCGCCAGCTCACCTGCAACAGGCGCTTGGTTGCACGCACAGCAGCAGGCGCCAGCTTGTTAAAACGCTCAGCCATACGGCGCGCATGGTTCACCACTTCATTTGCCGGCAGAATTGCATTGATCAGCCCCATCTCCAACGCCTCCTGCGCATTGAAGGGTTGCGCCAGCAGCAGTTTCTCAGAAGCTCTGGCCCTACCGGCCAACCGCGGCAACAAGTAGCTGGAGCCAAACTCCGGCACCACCCCTAAAGAAACAAATGGCAATGCAAAGTGTGCAGTATCGCCCGCATACACCAGATCGCAGTGCACCAGCATGGTGGTTCCAACACCAATGGCAGGCCCGTTCACTGCTGCGACCACCGGCTTTTCAAAATGGCACAGTGTGTGCATGAACACACGCAGCGGCGAGCCGTCCTCCAGAACTTTACCGGCGACAAAATCCTCCAGGTCAGCACCTGCAGTAAATACCTCGGGTTGCCCATGAATCAGCACAGCACGAATCTGCGGATCGTCTCCGGCAGTCTTGAGTACTTCCGTCATCTGCAGATACATTTGTGCATCCAACGCATTTTTCTTTTTCGGCCGTGCCAGTTCTATACTTGCAACCCCGTTAAGAACAGCTGTTTTGATACCCATGACTCTTTTACTCCTTCTCGATGCAATTTTTACTCGACAGGCCAACTTGAATGTCTTTGCCTGACTCATCAATCAAAAAGCCCACTTACAGCGGGCTTTTTCTTTATCCAATCCAACGGCGGGCATTACGGAACATACGCATCCACGGACTCATGGATGATGTATTACCGGCTGTCCAACTCATCTGAATATTGCGGTAGACCCGCTCCGGGTGCGGCATCATCACTGTGAAACGTCCATCAGCCGTTGTCACTGCGGTTAACCCATCCGGACTACCGTTCGGATTCAGCGGATAAACTTCGGTGCCCTGCCCGCTGCCATCCACGTAACGCATGGCGCGAATCACCTGGCCCGCGTCCCCCTGGTGCGAAAAGTTGGCATAGCCTTCGCCATGTGCCACCACAATTGGCACGCGAGAACCCGCCATGCCGGCAAAAAACACAGAAGGCGAATCCAGCACCTCAACCATCGAAAGCCGTGCCTCGTACTGCTCACTGAGGTTACGCGTGAAACGCGGCCAATACTGTGTTCCCGGAATAATTCCGGATAGCGCGGCCATCATCTGGCAGCCATTGCAAACCCCCAGTGCAAACGTGTCGCCCCGCTGGAAGAAATGCGCAAACTGGTCATGCAGCGCCGTATTAAACAGCACCGAACGTGCCCAGCCTTCACCGGCACCCAGCGTATCGCCATAACTGAAACCGCCACAAGCCACCAGCCCGGCAAAATCTGCCAGCTTTGCACGCCCAGCCTGCAGGTCTGTCATATGAACATCGTATGCATCAAACCCGGCCTGCGCCATGGCCCATGCCATTTCCACGTGAGAATTTACGCCCTGCTCACGCAGAATAGCCACTTTGGGTCGGGCCGCTACATTCAGGAACGGTGCAGCCACGTCCTCCTGATCGTCAAATGTCACATGCCAGTGCAGGCCCGAATCTGTGCCGCCCGCCAGTTCATGCTCAGACTGTGCGCACACCGGGTTGTCGCGCAGCATATTGATGCGCCAGGACACCTGATCCCATACTTTATGCAAAGCCTCGCGCGGCTGGGCATACACTGCCTTGGCGTCGCGCCATACTTCAATGCGGTCGCTCTGGTTGGGTTTGCCGATCACATGGCTGCATGTAGACAACCCATGCGCTCTCAGCACATTCAGCACGGCATCACGCTCAGCGGTACGCACCTGCAATACAACGCCCAGCTCTTCGGCAAACAGCGCATGCAACGTCAGGTCGTTGCGGCGTTCTCCCACCTGCGTTGACCAGTTTTTCGCTTCGCCGCTATCCATGCGGCCATCAGTAACGCCGTCGCCTTCCAGTATCAGCATATCCACGTTGACCGCTACTCCGATATGGGCAGCAAACGCCATTTCGCACACGGTAGCCCACAAACCGCCATCAGAGCGGTCATGATAAGCCAGCACCCGCTGCTCCTGGCGTAACTGCGTCAATGCCGCCGCCAGTTGAGTGATCAGTTTCGGGTCGTCCAAATCAGGCACAGAATGCCCCACCTGGTTCAGCGTCTGTGTCAGTATAGAGCCACCCAAACGGTTCTGCCCGCGCCCCAGATCCACCAGGATCAAAGTCGTATCGCTATCAAGCGCTTTCAACTCAGGCGTCCAGGTCTGGCGCACATCATCCAGCGTGGCAAAAGCCGACACAATCAGTGATACCGGTGCGGTAACCTGCTTCGCCTGCCCCTGGGCGTCCTGCCAGCGCGTGCGCATGGAAAGTGAATCTTTCCCCACCGGGATCGAAATCCCCAGCGCCGGGCACAATTCCATCCCTACCGTTTTGACCGTTTCATACAAAGCGGCATCTTCACCCGCCTCACCGCAGGCCGCCATCCAGTTCGCTGAGAGCTTGATCTGCTTTAACTGGGCCGGGGCTGCCAGCAGGTTGGTAATGGCTTCACCTACCGCCATACGGCCAGACGCCGGAGCGTTCACAACCGCCAGCGGAGTGCGTTCGCCCATGCTCATGGCCTCTCCTTTAAAGCCCGCATAATCGGCCAGCGTTACCGCACAGTCCGCCACGGGAATCTGCCAGGGGCCAACCATCTGGTCACGGTGGCTCAGCCCTCCTACCGTGCGGTCGCCAATCGTCACCAGAAAACGCTTGCTTGCCACGGTCGGATGTTTCAGCACATTGATACATGCGTCTTCCAGCGTCACACCCGTCACATCTATTGGCTGCACCACAGGCGTTGTGCGCTTGACATCACGCAGCATCTTGGGTGGTTTGCCCAGCAGCACATCCAGCGGCATATCCACCGGCATATCTGTTGCAGCAGAATGCTGCGAATCTTCCACAATCAGTTCGCGCTTTTCGGTAGAGCGGCCAATCACGGCAAAAGGTGCGCGCTCGCGTTCGCATATCGCTTTGAATTTTTCCAGCGACTGCGGCGCAATTGCCATCACATAACGCTCCTGGCTTTCATTGCTCCAGATCTCTTTGGGCGACATGCCGGACTCTTCCAGTTGAATGGCCCGCAAATCAAACCGCGCGCCGCGTCCGGCATCGTTCACCAGTTCAGGGAACGCATTGGAAAGGCCGCCGGCCCCCACATCATGAATCGCCAGAATCGGGTTTTCCTGCCCCAACGCCCAGCAGGCATTGATCACTTCCTGTGCGCGGCGCTGAATTTCAGGGTTGCCACGCTGCACCGAATCAAAATCCAGTTCAGATGCATTGGCACCTGCCGCCATGGAACTGGCTGCACCGCCCCCCATGCCGATGCGCATGCCCGGCCCGCCCAGTTGCACCAGCAAAGTACCTGCCGGAAACTGCACCTTGTGCACCTGCTCGGCCGCAATAGCGCCCAGGCCACCGGCAATCATGATCGGCTTGTGGTAACCGCGCCGCTGTCCGGCCACATCCTGCTCATACACCCGGAAGTACCCGGCCAGTGCCGGACGGCCAAACTCATTGTTGAACGCAGCGCCGCCCAGCGGACCTTCAATCATAATCTGCAACGGGCTGGCAATATGATCCGGCTTGCCATACGCCTGCTGCTCCCAGGGCTCCTGAGTATCAGGCAAATTCAGATTGGATACCGAAAACCCTACCAGCCCGGCTTTAGGCCGGGAACCACGCCCGGTGGCCCCTTCATCGCGGATTTCCCCGCCAGACCCCGTAGCCGCTCCCGGAAAGGGTGAAATCGCCGTGGGATGGTTATGCGTTTCCACCTTCATCAGCACATGTTCTGTACGCGGCTGTGCCACATAAAGCGCTACCGAAGGCATATCTCCCTGCCTGGGCAGCCAGCTTGTCACCTGCCCGCCTTCCATGATCGCTGCATTATCCGAATACGCTACGACGGTTCCCTGTGGATTCAACTGGTGCGTGTTGCGGATCATCTGAAACAGCGATTTATCCTGCGCCACACCATCAATGACAAACTCGGCATTAAAAATCTTATGCCGGCAATGTTCACTGTTGGCCTGCGCAAACATCATCAGTTCCACATCGGTCGGGTTGCGTTTCAGCCCGGTAAATGCATGCACCAGATAATCAATCTCATCGTCTGACAATGCAAAACCAAACTGCTTATTGGCCTGCACCAAAGCCTGCTTGCCGCCGCCGAGAATATCAATGTGCGCCAAAGGCGCCGCGCTGACCTCCTCAAACAACGCCTTTGGCGCATTTTCATCAAACGCCACACTTTCGGTCATACGGTCATGCAGCAAGGCGGCAATACCCTGCAACTGCTCTGCCGTGAGTGTTTTCGGCTTGCCCAGCAAGCCGTTTTGACATTCAAGCACATAGGCCGTCACCCGTTCGATGCGGTGCACCGCAATACCACAGTTATGGGCAATATCGGTTGCCTTGGATGCCCAGGGCGAAACAGTGCCCAGGCGCGGCATCACCACAATCTGTGCAGGCGTATCGGCCCCACCCAGATACGACTCAAAGTCCCCATAGTGCAGCAACGTCTGCAACGTTTTCTGTAATGCCTCATCAGGCTGCTGCTCAAGCGCTACCCAGTGCACGTAACGGGCATGAATGGCACTGACTGCCGGCGCCAGTTGCTGCACGCGTGGCAATAATTGCTGGGCACGAAAGGCGGATAAGGCATTCGCACCATGAAAACTCAAAAGATGGTATGTCACGATAAAAAGCTGATGTGGTTGAAATGATAAAATATGTGCATACAGAATATGGGCCCATATGCCCCGCTTGCCTGCAATTTTACTAAGCTGCTGCCATAATCTGTCATACTATGACTATTAAGATCAAAACCGAAGCTGAAATCCAAAAAATGCGTGTCGCTGGCAAACTTGCCGGCGAGTTGCTTGACTATCTGACCGATTTTATCCAGCCAGGCGTCACCACCGAAGAAATTGACCGCCTTGCCTATGAATATATGGTCAACGTTCAGGGCACCATTCCGGCACCCCTTAATTATGCCCCACAAGGTTATAAGCCGTATCCAAAATCAATATGTACCTCGATCAATCATCAGGTATGCCACGGCGTGCCCAATGAGCGCCCGCTGAAAAAGGGCGATATCGTCAATATCGATGTCACCCCGATCAAGGATAGCTGGCACGGTGACAGCAGCCGCATGTACATAGCCGGTAAAGGCTCAATTGCCGCCACGCGTCTGTGCCAGGTCACTTTTGAAGCCATGTGGCTGGGCATTGACATGGTGCGCCCAAATATCCATCTGGGCGACATCGGGCACGCCATACAGGTTTATGCCGAACGCAACGGCTACTCTGTGGTGCGTGAGTTCTGCGGACACGGTATCGGGCAGGGTTTTCATGAAGACCCGCAGGTATTGCATTATGGCCGCCCTGGCACACGCGAAATTTTGCAGCCCGGCATGATTTTTACCATTGAGCCCATGCTCAATATCGGCAAAAAAGAGATCAAGGAAGGCAACGACCCGTTTGGCTGGTCAATTGTCACCAAAGACCATTCTCTGTCAGCCCAGTGGGAACACACCATTTTGGTCACAGAAACAGGTTACGAGGTACTGACTTTTTCTGCCAAATGCCCGCCGCCGCCCGGTTTTGTCAAACATTTTGTCCCCAATCAGCTGGTTGTGCCCGAACTGGGTCGTGCCGCCACTGAAACATCCTCATCCTCGTAGAGGCTGATGAACCCGATGATCCGTGATATATGAACACAGAAGCCCCTGCCAGTACCCTGCTTCGCGACCACCACCGGCAAGCGATCAGCCAACTGGTAGCGCAATTTGATGCGACCAGGCCTTCAACACGGATCATTCACAACTTTCTGGCGCAGATTTCCCGTACCACCGACCAGACACTGACCGCTCAGTGGCGGGCCAGCGAACTTCCGGCCGGGACAGCGCTGGTGGCCGTAGGCGGCTATGGCCGCGCCGAGCTGTTTCCCTTCTCAGATGTGGATGTCCTGATTCTGCTGCCGCAGGGTACCGACCTTGAGCAGGATACGGCAACCCGCACAACCGTTGAAAACTTCATTGGCAGTTGCTGGGACCTGGGGTTGCACATCGGCTCCAGCGTACGCACCATTGAAGAATGCCTGAAAGAGGCTGCCAATGACATCACAGTGCAGACCGCCCAACTGGAATCGCGGCTGGTGACCGGCGATAAAACCCTCTACCAGGATTTTCGCCAGCAATTTGAACAGCAGATGGACGTTCGCGCCTTCATTCAGGGCAAGCTGGGCGAAATGCGCCGCAGGCACCAGAAATATGAAGACACGCCTTATGCGCTGGAGCCCAACTGCAAAGAAAGCCCTGGCGGGCTGCGTGATCTGCATGTGATTTTATGGATTACCAAAGCCGCACATTTAGGAACCAACTGGACTGAACTGGCTCAAAACGGGCTGGCAACTGCCTGGGAAGAACGCCAGTTGTACCATAACGAAGCCTGGCTCAAACTGGTACGCGCCCGTTTACACCTGATTGCCAAACGGCATGAAGACCGCCTGGTTTTTGACGTGCAGGAACAACTGGCACAGGCACTGGGGTATGAAAGCGATGGTGAACGCCGTGCCTCCGAAGTATTCATGCGCCGTTATTACCGCACGGCCAAAGCCATCTCGCAGCTCAACCAGATTCTGATGCTCAGCATTGCCGAGCGCATGTTGCGTGAACACACACGTCCGCCGCGCCCGCTGGATGGCTACTTTCAAGACCAGAACGGTACACTGGATATCATTGACGACAACATTTACACCCAGGACCCGCATCAGATTCTGCGCACATTTCTGGTGTACGTTCAGCACCCGGGCATCAAAACCTTTTCCGCCCGGACGTTTCGGGCCCTGTACAACGCCCGCAGCCTGATGAACGCCTCTTTTCGCAAAGACCCGGTCAATGCGCAGACATTCATGGCCATCCTGAAATCGCCGCAGGGTATCACGCACGCGTTCAGACTCATGAACCAGACCAGCGTACTGGGCCGCTACCTGTGGACATTCCGGCGCATTGTCGGGCAAATGCAGCACGACCTGTTCCATGTCTACACCGTAGACCAGCATATTCTGATGGTGCTGCGCAATATCCGCCGCTTCTTTTTGCCCGAGCATGCGCATGAGTATCCGCTATGCTCGGAAATCGCCGCCAGTTTTGACAAGCCATGGCTGCTGTATATCGCCGCGCTGTTTCATGACATTGCCAAAGGCCGTGGCGGCGACCACTCGGAATTAGGAGCCGAAGAAGTCAGGCGTTTTGCCCGTGCCCACAATATTCCGGCAGAAGACAGCCGGTTTATTGAATTTCTGGTCGCCGAGCACCTTACCATGTCACGCATTGCGCAAAAAGAAGACCTTGGTGACCCGGACATCATCCACCACTTCGTCAACATTGTTGGCGACGAACGGCATCTCAATGCGTTATACCTGCTCACGGTTGCCGACATCCGGGGCACCAGCCCCAAAGTCTGGAACAGCTGGAAAGGACGGCTGCTCGAATCTTTGTACCGCATTTCTTTGAGCGTAATCGGAGGCAACATCTCCGATTCAGACGCGTTGGTGGCCACCCGCAAACGCGCAGCGCTGGACATTCTGAAAAAATCCCAGTTCATCCCTGGCAACGAACAAAGACTATGGTCTACCCTGGGGGTCAGCTATTTCATGCGCCATGAACCGGCTGAAATCGCCTGGCACACACAACTGCTATGGGACAAGGTGGAATCCCCCGACCCTATTGTTGACGTGCGCCTGAGCCCGCATGACGAAGGCATACAGGTTCTGGTCTATGCATCAGACCAGCCCGACCTGTTCGCCCGCATCTGCAGTTACTTCAGCTTTACCGAACTCAGCATTGTGGATGCCCGCATCCACACCACCATGTCCACCAAAGGCGGCCCCGGCTGGGCGCTTGACACTTTTCAGCTATTGCCTGTTTCCGATATGGACGAACAGCCAATCCCCAAAGAACACCTGAGCAATGTCATTTCACACGAGTTGCACGAGCTTTTGCTGAAAAATGCGCCTTTGCCGGAAAGCCGGCCATCGCGCCGCATATCCCGCCGGGCCAGGTATTTCCCACTGCCCCCGCTGATCGAGCTGGTGCCCGACGAAAGCCGGCAGCGCTGGCTGCTTAATATCGTTGCCGGAGACCGCGTTGGCCTGCTTTATGCCATTGCACGGGTACTGGCAGCCCGGCACATCAATGTCGAACTGGCCAAAATCCTCACACTGGGAGACCGGATTGAAGATACATTCCTGATTTCGGGAGACAAGCTCGACCACCCGGCTTATCAGGCAGAACTGGAACAGGAACTGGCCAAAGCCATACAGCCCTAGCCTATTTCAGCAGATAAGTCCCCGTTTCGCCCCGTTGGCTGGTTACTCAGAATCACTTCAGCCGGTAATCCAGCAAATTCAGCTTGGGATACACCTTTTGTATCCGCGCAACGATTAGACGGTAGGCATCCACCCCGGAAACATCTTTCCAATGCACCTGCTTTTGCTCCAGCATTTGCAGTGAAAGCTCCAGCAAAGCAATCAAAATGGGCTTGTTGATGCCGACGACGTAACTTCTTCTCTCAAGCCTCTCAACGTCAAACTCAGCACAAAACCTGGCCATCAGCAACTCCAGCCGGCTCCACCGGCGAACCCGCTGGATATAACCTTCTGCTTTTAAACGCTCTTTATAGGTTTCAATGAACTTATTGGCTTCATCAGGCGCTTTAGGTACCTGGTAATCCGGAATTTTCCAAAAGGCAAAAAATGCCTGTTGCATATACTGCACAGATGTATTGGCGTTGCTCTTGGTTGCCCCTCTGCCAGTATCCTGCTTGTCATCATAATCCCCATACATGGTGTTGAGAACTTCATGATCATTAGAGAACAGTGTCATGGCATTGCTCCATGCCTCCTGCTCTTTGGCCTTGGTCTTTTTAATATATTTGGCCATCTGCACCATATCCATATTAAAGGAACGGCGCTCTTTTTTATCCTGAGTCAGCACAGACCGCGCATATAAAACCACTGCCGTCAAAGCAGCAAGCACGCCAACCAGCAGCAGTGTTGGCCATATTATGTCCATGCCCACATCTCCCTCATCACAGCTTCAATGATCTGTTGATACTGAAATTCATTTTTCATGCGTTCATGCTTATTTTTTATTCATTTCAAGTATCAATTATGCCCGAAGTCCATGCATTTCATGATAAATAAAACCACTTTGGCAGGCTATCCGCCTTCCAACATACTGACAAATTTTATATGAATGTATGTTTATATACAAACCCCGAAGATAAAATTTCAATGACACATACCTGTTTACCTATGTAAAATCAAAGCCATACCTTATCTGAAACAGAAAAGTGAGCACGCCTATGCCAAGCCGGTTTTACCTCAGCCTTTTATTGAGCGCATCTCTCGCATTCCTTGGCGCCTGTACCACGCCAGTCAATAAGGAATACACCGTTTCCGGCGGCAACAAAAATGCAGGGCTGATAGAGCTTTCGCTTCAGTACACAACCAGAGAAGACCCGCAGGTCTCCCCTGACCAGCCCGGCCAACTGGCATCAGAACGCTGTCAAATGTGGGGATACACCGAGGCTCAGATGATCGGCATACCTGAATTGGGATGCGCCTTGCAGGACGGGAGCAAATGCCTGCGCATGCGCTCCACCATCAAGTACCAATGCCAGTGAGTACCTGTTCTATTGAAGCAACGCTTGCCTGCCGGACATGAACTCACCCTAGAAAAAGGAAAAAGCAAAAGGGACCTGCCGGTCCCTTTTGTCCTTTTGCAACAGCCAACTCAACAGCACTTCTTTATTTACTGCTGAATCCGCAACTGCCCTTCCGGCACACGCTGATACTCAACCTCGCCATGCCCATACAACTGGACAAACTGGGCAATATTGGCCTGAATCGCACGGTTCAAAGACACGCGGTCACGTGCGCTCTGTACCGGCTCCTGCTGATAAGACACCGTGCTGGAGCTGGAAATACCCCGTACCCACTTCACCTCACCGGTCGCAGAGTCAATCACTTCATAACTGGCAACTGCTGTGGTTGAAACACCCAGGTCAGGGTTACGTGTCTGACTGAGCTGGATGATTTTGACCCGCACATCCATTTTCTGGGTTGCGCCCACAGTAAACACCTGGGAACGTGTCAGTGAGTCCATCACGCTCTCACGCCACATGGGAACCAGTGCCTGAACCTCCGGCCGCATGTATCCCTGCTGCTCGCTCACAGGTGCAATCGAAACCAGTACCTCTCCCAACTGTGCATTGACCTTTTGTGTACTGAGCGGCACATTGCTCACGGTTGCGCTGACATGGGGTTCAGACTGGCAGCCAGCCAGCATCAATGC
This sequence comes from Saezia sanguinis, assembly GCF_963921665.1. NCBI lineage: Bacteria > Pseudomonadati > Pseudomonadota > Betaproteobacteria > Burkholderiales > Saeziaceae > Saezia > Saezia sanguinis. The sequence continues at coordinate 388 of NZ_CAWUGC010000009.1, read as the reverse complement.
CAAAATTCCCAATCCGACAAACCAACGACGCATCATGCATTGCTCCTTTAGATATATATTGGACCAAAGTATAAACACATACAGACATTGTGCACACTGGTGCATTGAATGACCAGATTTCTTTGCCGTTTCTATGCAGCAAATGATGCGCTGCACCCACAGTCACCTGCCAGTGACATGTCTGACATGCTGTGCAACCATTGACCCATCCGGTAGCCAGGGGAAAAATAAAGCAGCGTCAGGCCTTACCACTGCCAGCCTAGGCCGAGCTGGATTTCATAGCGTTTGAAGCTTTCACTGCCATGCTGCAAGCCGATATGCCCCCAGGTGCTCAGGCGCTCGGTAAGCTCTCCCTGCACCCCGATCTTGACTTCCCCGACGTTCCTGC
>NZ_CAWUGC010000008.1:0-73929 GCF_963921665.1 Saezia sanguinis | reverse complement strand
AGAACAACGTGGAATTGTTTGCCAACAAGAAGATGCAGATCGTGTCCACGGAAGACAAGGTGGAGGTGGCAGCGGAGAAGGAGATCTTGCTGACATCAGGAGGGGCTTATATCAAGATCTGTGACGGCAACATTTATCTGCACGGTCCGGGGATCATTGAGCATAAGGCGGCGAGTTTCCCGTTCAAGGGTCCGACTAGTTTGAGCTACAGTATGCCGGCATTTGAAACCGAACCTTTGTGCATAGAATGTTTGAAGCGCGCAGCTCAAAGAGCTTCTGCCATGATGGAGATTGCATAATGAGCCAAAAGGTTTTGTTGCCACATCCACCAGGGATAAATGAAGAGAATGGCGCGCACCTGTATGTGATCATTGATTGTGCACAACTGGCGGAGGATTTTTATCCGGCAGTGACAAAGGAACTGAACATTGTGTCCAGGTCTTTGTTTATCGGAACTCCTCATGCGGTGTCGGTAGAAGCAGGGCCTTTGCTGGTGCAGGTGGATACAAAAAAGAATGCAGATTTTGTTGAAAAAATTCTGGCTATTGAGGATCAAAAGCCTGCCGTGGTATGGCTGTGGAGTTCAAAAGAGTTTAAGCCGCTGTGTGGGCAACTTAGAAGCCTTTTGTTTGGCGAGCTTGAAAATGGTAAAAAAATGTTTTTTCGCTACTATGACCCCAGGTGCCTTGAGGGGCTGATTGCTGTATTTAAGGAGGACGCAGTAGCAAGCAAAATGCTGGCAGATGTTTTGGTGTGGGCGTTGAAGAAAGATGGGCAGTATCAGTACCTGACATAAACTGAAGGGCGGAGTCAATGGCAATCAAAATAAAAGAAAAACAGTTGAAAAAACTTGAACCTTATGCGCTTGATAACTACATTAGCGAGTTGGTTGTGCATTGTGATGAATGTTATCCGTATCTGAGGAAAACCATGGAGGAGCCCAGGCTCAGGCAGGTACTGAAGGATTGTGTTGAAAAAGCCGAGCAAAGCGGTTTTACCCAAAGGGGGCCTGTTCAGTTTTACATCGACATGATGATTGCGTTTGGAGCTGGTTTTGAGACCGATCCTCAATACCCGTGGATACAAAAAGCACTGGCTGACAATAAGCACCTGTCCCAAATAGAGCAAAGCTCCAGACTCCACCGTTTAACCTCAGATTATTTCGACCAGATCTTAGGTCCACAAAGCCAGCATTTTTTTGAGGCAGCAGAAAAAATAGAACAACTCAATGTAGAAGAGCTTCACGTATATAAAACGGGTTTTTCATCTTATATGCTCAAGATCATGCAGGAGTGCTACCCGCAAAAATACGAAACCAGTGGTGCCCCTGCATTGGCGGTGTTAATTGAGCAGGGTGAACAAAAAGCACTGCAAAGCTATGGTTTTGACCAGGCACGACCGGCCGGGGTGATTGTTTTACTAATGTACCTCTTAGGCCACCAGTTTGACCACGATCCATTTTATAGCTGGGCAAGGTTAGAGAAAACCAGCAGCTATGTAGATTACACCCTGGTTGTTGATAACGCCATGGTGATGGCAAGAAAGTTGGCCAGCCGGGGGAAAATATGGCTGCGGGCCGCAGTGGAGAATGAGAAAGTATTTTTATTACAGCAGCATTCTGGGCAAGGAGGAATATCCTGATGGGAAAAAGAACAAGTGCCCCTCACTCTGCATCAGATGCATCGTGTGAAGTTTCTGATCCTGTGAGTGTATGCGTTGTTTGCTGGAATAAAGATTATGAAAAGGAAATTAGTGTAAACAGTAGAGGAAGGTATTTTGAAAGGTATAAACCTGATAGCTCGTCATATACTTCTGTTTATTCCAAGAAATTTAAGATTTATATTCCTTTAAAAACCGGTACACAAGCCAGCGTTGAAATACGAATCAAAGCGGAGGCTCAAAGTGGTGTCAGTGTGGCAGATGTTACTGCGGCTAAAAGTAATATGCAAAGTAGCTTAAGTCATTGGAATGGCAAGTTTAATTTGCAAATTACTCATCCTGATACTGCAAATTGTCCTGTAAAAAGTTTACCCATCAAGTTCAAAGTTGTATGGGTTACTTCCAATGAGCACTATACGATGAAGGTTCACAGCACTTATCCAAGAGAAGGTGTGAGTGGATCTGTCATAAACGTTTCCAAAACAACCATTGTTTGGACGTATGCCCATGAGTTTGGACATTGCTTTGGGCTGCCTGATGAATACTCATACAGTACAGGTACAGATACTGTTAAGTACTACCAACCTGATGGCACGTTAGATACTGCGATTAATGCACCCCCGTCAAAACCTTCTTCTGATACTTCTTCTAGCATCATGTCTACACATTCAAATACAAAAATAGCTCAACGGCATGGGTGGTTTTTTGCCATTGAGGCCAAAGACCTTATTGATATTTCAGGGGTTAAATGTGCCATTACCATTTAGAAAACCATTTATTCATTTTTTATTTTTATTTATCATGGCGATTCCATTGACGATTCATGCCAAAACTGAGGAGCAGGTCATGCGTACAAATGAATTATTTACAATTTCTGCTTATTGCAAGGATGGCCCTCAATGCATTTTTACTGGCGACGGAGAACTCTTTATCGTGATACAAATCACGAATAACATAAAGGAAGGTCTTGAAATCCCGTTTGAATATATCAAAGCAACAGGTCCGTTTATAACGCTTAAAGATAGAGAAACAGGCGAAGAAACACCATTAAGAAGAAATTTGGCAGACCCCCAGCTGATGGAAAAGTTGATTTTGCTTGCTCCTGGACAAAGCATATCTTTTGACTGGATTATTTTTGATGCGGAATTAGAGCAGTTTCGCAATCAAAACCACATTGATGTGCTTGCAGAAATTCATATAGTCATGCCAGTCCGCCAGGCAGGTTCAGAAGAAGCCGTTTCTTTTGAAGGAAAAACGGTATTGCACCTGAAGAGCCAATAACTAACCGTCTTGTGCTGATTTAAAGAATATGGAGGGAATGTTCTGATGGGAAAAAGAACAAGTGATCCAACCGGCGTTGTAGGCTGTACCGAGGAGTGTAAAAGCACAGCCATGGTATGCATGTTAAACCATACCATTGTCGAATTCAGGCCCAATCGGGCCTGGCGTGGCGAGTTCGGGTTTGACTGGCTGCGAATAGATGACAGTCCTGCAACTCAGCACGAGATCAAGTACGAGGATTGTATTTTGGATGGGTACAAAGATGCGACATCGGATTTGGGCTCTTCTGCGGCAGCTTATACAGAGCTAAAAAAAGAGTATTTCAAGTTAAATGTAAACAGCCACAGAGTTGCGCCTAAAAATGAGTATTTTGTTCCATGGATGAATCTCTATTCAAAGGATATCAGTGACAAAATTAATGATGAATATAAAAAGAAAAGTGGAAGTGATTTAGTACATAAGCCCCCTTTTGAAGCAGAGCTGCGGTTGATTATTAATGTGCAGGGCGATACCAAGCCTAAGGCACTGGAAATTGTTTTCCCGTCGGAGTATTTCACCATCGAGTATCCTACCGGCGCGGCGGCATCGGGCAGCCCCATCACCATTCCTGCTACGGGTGTGGCTTTTGCGCCCAACAGTCCGGGTATCAACCACGATTTGCCGGATACCATCAAGGTCAAGTGCATCAAAGAATATTCTACAAATCAGTATATTGATATTTGGGCACACCATTATCAGCATACCCAAGTAGAAATAGACCAGTTGGAGCAGGAAAACAAACAGTTGAATGACACCGATATTCCGGCGCTGGAGCAGGAGAAAGCCGCGCTGGAAGCAGAAGCACAAACACTGCAAGAGCAGGTTACGACGCAGGAGGCTCAGGTCGTTACGCAGCAGGCCACTGTCAGCCAACTGGAAGCAGAAATTACCGCGCTCGAGGCACAATGCGCTGCCAAAAAAACCATTTATCAGACGATAGAAAGCCAGCTCCAGGCGTTTTCATTGTTGAGCGATGAGCAAAAACAGGCCACAGATAACCCGGACTTTCAAAAACTGAACCTACCGGGGGAAAGAGAAAAAGATCAGGCCAAGGTAGACCAACTGAAAGCAGAAGTTGCACAGTTGGAACAGCAGATCGCCCAAAAGAAAACCCAACTGGAAGCCCCGCAAAAACAGCTTGAAGATATGCAAAAGCAATTGGAGGCTAAAAAAGCGGAACTGGAAGAAAAGAAAAACCAGAGTGCGGCCAAGCAACAGGAGATTGAACAAAAACAGGAGCAGGTCACCAAAAACACTGAAGAAATGAACAAAATGCAGGGTAAATCCCTTGCAGGTAAGTTATGTGTGTGTCCCAATAACTCTAAACATAGGAAAGAACTAGATATTGTTGTCATTAAAGTTAAATTGGATATTAATGCAACAGGCGTCCCTTCATTAGGGCGGAATTTATCGGCAGGTGAATCGAAGTCATTTTATGATGTGATGTATCAATCTCTGATCTATCCGACATTTACAACACAGAGGTGGAATTCAACGACAAAAGCTTATGAGGATATTTGGTTGGACCTAAGGGCAGATCTAAATTTTCGGGCAGGAGGCACATATATTGATGCTGCCACAGGACAATTTATCGATGATGCAACGATTGATGCGAAATACCCGCATGAAGGTACGCACAGGTATCTCCGGGCAAAATTTGAAAAAGATGTTGGCAAGTATCGAAACAGCATTCATGTTTTCATGTTTGGTGAGTCCTCTTATTTTGCTGGTGGAATGGGGGTTGTGCAAAAGATTGGAGGTGCAAAAAATCTGATAATGACTATGCCGATACCCAATGCCAGTTGGGACTATGTAGTGGCGCATGAAGCGTTGCATTGTTTATCTTTGTACCATACCCATAGAGACAGCAATCCTCTTGGTAATGCCAACCAAAAATATGTCTATCATCATGGGCAGCATGCAACCAGTCATTTATCAGCATGGAATATCATGAGTTATCGTATGAATAGCTACTATACTTGGAAATGGCAGTGGGATTTGATGCGTAAAAATATATAGGACGATTATTTTAAATGGACTTTAGATTTATATTCATTTTTATTTGTTATGTTGCGGTCAGTTCATTAGGGTATGCGCAGACGCATCAAATAAACATTACAGAAAGTCAAGATATGAAGCCTTTTAATATTGAAGTTTTTAATAGAAATAAAACCGGTAACGAATGGAGCTATACACTGTCTTCGGGGGAACTTGTCCGAACAGTGGAGAGTGATGATGGCTATGTGGAAGAGATCAGATCTGCGTCAAGCCCTTTTAGCCAAACCAACGTTTATTATAAAAACGGTTATCTCAAAATACGTGCTTCTCATTTTTACCGTGTGACAACAGGTATCTGGAAATACTATGACATTAACGGTAATGTGACCGAAGAAGTGAATCACGAGCAAGGGTTTGATTTAGGCGTTGAAGAGATTGCCCGAATTATGCTGGATAAATTTCATATTGATATTATGGATTCACAGCTTGTCATGGGCTTTAACCGGTATGTTGATAAGCAGAATACAGGGCTACCTTTGTATGAGGTGGTGATTTCTGGTATTCAGGGAAGCACACCAGGTAACGCTTTTATTATCAGCGGAAAAGATGGGGCTGTTTTATTTGTAACGACACGCCTTATGGGAGATAGAAGCAGAGGCACTTTGTATGAGGAGTTTATCAAATCGCGCCAGGGCAATGAGAGTAAGTAGTTTTTATATTATGCGTATCGTGATGGTGGAATAAAGTAAACTAGACAGATAAATGAAACCAATAACGCCTTTATTCAGAATGCTGCTGCAGCTTGTGTTGGTGCTGGGTTGTATTGTTACCAGTGTGGCACAAGAGGAAGCTGCAATGGAAAAATTTGATATCGAAGCATTTAAGCGTAATCTAATAGAAAACAATGGAGTATTCCTTTTGCCTGATGGCACAAAGATACATCAGTTTGAGGCCTCTAGGGGAGGCTATATTGAGGATAGGACGCCTCCTCAGTCCGCTTATACATATAGAAAATTATATAACCCGCAAGGATATGTGATAACAACGACACAAAAGTTTTACTCCTTTTTTACTGGTGTCAGTAAGTACTATGATGGACATGGGAATCTCATAAAAGAAGAGGTGAATGATAGAGATCAATACTTTTCCTTTTCTATAGAAGCCCTTGCCGCCAAGATGCTGGCAGACTATAAGATTGACATACTGAATTCGGATAATATTTATCGCTTAGCGCGTGGCATTCATGGTGTTGATCCCTTATTTCCTTATTATGCAGTGGATTGCTATGATCTTGCCAGCCCGGCACCTAGTCAGGCCATAATTTCCTTTTTGGTAGATGGTACTACGGGAGAAGTTCTGCATATCCTTCATACCAATACCAAAGAGCCTGTGTCTGTTTTAGAGGCGTATCTTCAAAAAATGGCCAATACGCCCAAAGAAGGCCAGTGATGCTCAAGCTTTCAACTTGCTTGCGTAATGCCATCGCCATGTTTGCTTTGGTGTTGGCTTTTACGGTGAACTCTTTTGCGCAAGAGGCCTCTATGGAGCGGTTTGATGTTGAATTTTTTGATAGAAATAAAACTGGCCAGTTGGTGGGGACTATACAAAATATGCAGACGCAACCCGAAGCCATTTATTGATGTGCAACGGGTTTTATGCTGAATGCGATCACAATTGATTGGTTTTATTTAAATCAAACTCTTCTGTTCCCTCTGTTTGATCATGGCTGGCACGTTTGGCAATGGCATTAATTGTCATTGCATAGATAACCCAAATAGCTATAGCAGGTGCAGAAACATGCCAGTTGAAGCGCCCAATACTACCGAGCAGGGGAATGACACGAGAATCGTCGCGATCATAGATTGCTTCAATTCCGAACTTGTGAGATAAGTAAAAAATAAGCCCAAATGTAATGAATATGAATAGTATGCCCAGTCCGATGGATGGCAGCCCTACAGTTCCTTTTTGCTTCCCAGTCTCTTCTTGATGTTTTTTTATTTTTTCTGCTCCTCTGAGCATGAATGTCAGGCAAGCACAGATACCTACTCCTAAAATGATACCTATAATGATTTCTTTTATCAAAATCTGATCCATCTGCTGTGTCCTCTTGCAAAATAGTGGAGTGTCGTTTCTTCTGAGTGAGCATCAATAGCGACTGATTATGAAAGTCAGAGTTTGACACTTGCATCGCTCATTCTCAGGAATGAGTAGCTGAGCAATTTCTAAAAACGACGATTTGTATTTTTTTCAGAATATCTCGTAAGACATCTGAAGTGACATAAAAAAATGTGCTAGCTCCCGATAAGCTAACACATTGATTATTATTTTTGTTTTTCTGGTGCCCAAGGACGGACTCGAACCGTCACGCCTCGCGGCGGGGGATTTTGAGTCCCCTGCGTCTACCAATTTCGCCACCTGGGCTTGCGAAAGGTGGTAGTATAACGGGTATTCTTTTTTTTGTACAGAGGGTAGGCAAGCCATAATGACATATCCAAGTATTGAAGATGCCATTGGACATACGCCATTGGTTCAACTGGTACGGCTGCCTGGCGCGGATATTACAGCACGTAACAATATCATTCTGGCTAAGCTCGAGGGGAATAATCCGGCAGGGTCCGTGAAAGACCGTCCGGCGCTTTCGATGATTCGACGGGCCGAGGAGCGCGGTGAAATTCACCCGGGTGATACGCTGATTGAGCCGACTTCAGGCAATACGGGGATCGCGCTGGCGATGGCTGCTGCGATGAAGGGCTACCGCATGATTTTGATCATGCCTGAAAATCTGTCGGTTGAACGTGCCCAGACGATGAAGGCCTATGGTGCCGAGCTGATTCTGACACCGCGTTCCGGTGGCATGGAGTATGCGCGGGATCTGGCCGCCAAAATGGTGGCTGAAGGGCAAGGATACATGCTGGATCAGTTTGCCAATGCCGATAATCCGAGAGCACATTATGAAACGACCGGGCCGGAGATCTGGAAGCAGACCAAGGGCAGGGTGACGCATTTTGTGAGTGCGATGGGTACGACAGGCACGATTACCGGGACTGGGCGTTTTTTAAAGGAAAAGAACCCGGAGGTTCAGGTGATTGGCGCACAACCTGCTGATGGTTCCAGTATTCCAGGTATCCGCAAATGGCCTGCAGAGTATTTGCCGAAGGTTTTTGACCCGGCATTGCTGACGCAAACGGTGAATGTGCAGCAGGAGGATGCGGAGGAGATGACGCGTCGTCTGGCACGTGAAGAGGGTATTTTCGCCGGAATTTCTACTGGCGGGGCTCTCTGGTGCGCGCTCGAAGTGGCGCGTCAGGCCAAGAATGCAACGATTGTGTTCATTGTGTGCGACCGCGGGGACCGTTATCTGTCTACCGGTGTGTTCCCGCTTTGATCTGCATGAATGTGTGCCTGGTATAGGGTATGCCACAATAGGACCAGCAGGTTTTCTGCTGTATGCTGAGGGCGTTTTCTGGGAACAAAATAGATGAAAGTGGATCAAGAACTAGATGCACGCGGGTTATTTTGTCCGCTGCCTATTTTGAAGGCGAAGAAAGCACTGGCAACCATGAGTAGTGGGCAACTGCTGCGGGTGGTAGCGACAGATAGCAGTTCTATGCAGGATTTTCAGGCGTTTGCCAAGCAAACTGGTAATGAACTGGTTGAGCAGCAGCAACAAGGCGATGAGTGTATTACAGTGTTGCGTCGGCGTTAGTGAACGGTCTCTGACAAAGGGGCTCAGTGATATTTGTAAGACCAAGGGAAGAGTGTTTCAAAAGAGTGTGATTCCCGTAATTGATAATTCATCAAAGTCAATGTTATTAGATACGATCCAGGTTGATTACGAGCTCGATACACGCGATTTGCCATGTCCGGTGCCGATTCTGGCAACGAAAAAAAAGCTGGCACAGATGGCTAGCGGGCAAGTGTTGAGAATCAGGTCTGTAGATACCAGTTCGATGCAGGCTTTTCGCGGTTATGCCAAGCAGACCGGTAACAGGCTGATTTCTCAGGAAGAATTTGGCGAAGAGTTTGTGACGGTGATTGAACGCCGGTGAAGCAGGTTTTCTGCGTCAACTTTATTCCATTTTTCAAAATACCACTGTAGGCAATTCTGCAAACAGTGCTTCAAATGCCGTGGCAGGCGCATGGTTCAACTGGATCATGTTACTGACCCAGTTGTTGCACGTGCTCGGTGGCAACTTAGCCTGGATATTCTGTAGGCTGGTGTAAGGCCGCCCCAATGTTTGGAGGCAGAGTCAGGCCAGTTTCAGGCATGTTTTATTGGCAAACCTCAGCTTTTAGCCGCAGGTTTTTTGCAGACATGCTGGTCCAGATAGCGGCGGAAGATTTCTCCGACTTCCGGATGTTGCAGCGCAATTTCAACGGTGGCTTCAAGAAATCCGTCTTTGGCACCGCAGTCGTAACGCTTACCGTCAAATTTGTAAGCCAGCACCAGTTCATCTTTGAGCAGATGTGCAATGGCGTCGGTCAACTGGATTTCTCCGCCGACACCGGCGCTTTGGCTTCTGAGGTGATCAAAAATAGCCGGGTTCAGAATATAGCGTCCAACCACACCCAGGTTGGAAGGTGCTTTGGCGGGTTCCGGCTTTTCAACTATGGTGCCGATTTTCACCAAGCGTTCTTCCAGCGGATTGCCGGCGACCACACCATAGCGTTTGCTGTGCTCTGGCGGGATCTCTTGCACAGCCAGAATGGAGCTGTGGTAAACGTTGTACTGTTCCACCATTTGCGCAAGGACGGATTTTCCGCTTTGCCCGGCAATCATCAGGTCATCAGCCAGCAGCACGGCAAATGGAAAGTGCCCGACCAGCGGGGCAGCGCACAATACCGCATGGCCCAGGCCCATCATGCGTGGCTGGCGCACAAACAGGCAGTTCATGTCTTCGGGCACCACGTTGCGTGCAATCTGCAGCAGGGCTGATTTGCCAGCCCGCTCCAGTTCGCTTTCCAGTTCATAAGCGGTATCAAAATGGTCTTCAATGGCGCGTTTATTGCGCCCGGTCACAAACACCATGTTGCGGATGCCTGCGGCATAAGCTTCTTCTACCGCATACTGAATCAGCGGTTTGTCCACAATGGGCATCATTTCCTTGGGGCTGGCTTTGGTCGCGGGCAAAAAGCGTGTACCCAGGCCAGCTACAGGAAAAACAGCGGTTTTGACGAGTTGTTTGGATTTGTCTGTCATGATGTTTTATCAATCAATAGGGTTCGTTACTGTATGAGTGCCCAGTTCGTTATGGGTATGAAAGGCTTGTGCATACATGCCCATAAGTGGCCAGCACAGCCTGATACACAGAGGTATCAGGCAGGCTGATTTCACTTATGGTACACCAAACGCATGAAAGTTCCTATGTATCCAGGCGTTTCAACTGGTCCTGTATTTTTTCAAGCGTGGCGGTAAAGCCGGCCAGCCTTTCTTTTTCCTGCTCCACAACGGCTTGTGGAGCGCGGGCGACAAAGCTTTCGTTGGACAGTTTACCCTGTGCCTTGGCTATTTCGCCTTCCAGCCGCTTGATTTCTTTGCCTAACCGTTCGGTTTCAGCCTGTACATCCACTTCCATGAACAGGCACAGGCGCAGATCGCCCACGACTGCCACAGGGGCGGCTTTGGCCGCGGCCTGCCATTCGCTTTGGTCTGCAAATACCTTGACTTCTGAGAGTTTGGCCAGGGCCTGCAGGGCGGGCAGGGCTTTTTGTATGAACTCGGCATCTTCGCCGGCTGCCTGCACATACAACGGCAGCTTTTGCGCCGGAGATACATTCATTTCACCGCGCAGGCCGCGGCAGGCTTCAACGACCTGTTTAAAGCGGCCCATCCAGGCACAGGCAGCATCGTCAATGCGCTCGGGCTGCGCTTGCGGGTAGGGTGCCAGCACAATGAATGCCTCTTCGCCTGCCGTTTTGCGGCCGGCAATGGGCGCAACGGTTTGCCACAGTTCCTCGGTGATAAACGGGGCAACCGGGTGCAGCAGGCGCAGCACGGTTTCCAGCACACGAATCAGGGTGTGGCGTGTGGCGCGCTGTTGTTGCATGGTGCCGTGGGCAATTTGTGTTTTGGCGATTTCAATGTACCAGTCGCAGTATTCATCCCAGACAAACTGGTAGATGGCGTTGGCCACATTGTCCAGCCGGTAGTCGGCAAAACCCTGTGCCACAGCGGCTTCAACGCGTTGCAACTCGCTGACCAGCCAGCGGTCGGCTGCGGAGAAGTCCATGTAGCCGTTGGGTGCACACTGGCTCTTGTCGTGTTTTTCCAGCCCGCAGTCTTGGCCTTCGCATTGCATCAGTACAAAACGGGTGGCGTTCCACAGTTTGTTGCAGAAGTTGCGGTAACCTTCGCAGCGTTTGGAGTCAAAGTTGATGTTGCGCCCAAGCGAGGCCAGCGCGGCGAAGGTAAAGCGCAATGCGTCTGCGCCATAGGCAGGAATGCCGCTGGGGAATTCTTTCTTGGTGTCTTCAATGACTTTGGGCGCCGTTTCAGGCTTGCGCAGGCCGGTGGTGCGTTTTTTCAGCAGCGGGTCCAGCGCAATGCCGTCAATCAGGTCTACCGGGTCAAGCACATTGCCTTCAGACTTGCTCATTTTGCGGCCCTGTACATCGCGTACCAGGCCGTGGATATACACGTGCTTGAATGGTACTTTGCCGGTGAAGTGCACGGTCATCATGATCATGCGTGCCACCCAGAAAAAGATGATGTCAAACGCGGTGATCAGTACCGTAGAGGGCAGGAACAGTTCCAGCTCCGGTGTTTTTTCAGGCCAGCCTAATGTGGAGAAGGGCACCAGTGCCGATGAATACCAGGTGTCCAACACGTCTTCGTCGCGGGTCAGTTCCCCGGTATAGCCTGCTGCTTTGGCTTGTGCCTGTGCTGCCGCTTCGTCTTCGGCCACAAAAATTTCCCCGTTGCTGCCATACCAGGCCGGAATCTGGTGGCCCCACCATAACTGGCGGCTGATGCACCAGTCCTGAATGTTGTTCATCCACTGGTTGTAGGTGTTGACCCACTGTTCAGGGAAGAATTTGACCTCGCCATTGGCAACCACTTCAGTGGCTTTTTGCGCAATGCTTTTGCCGTCAGCGGCAGGCTTGCTCATGGCGACAAACCACTGGTCGGTCAGCATGGGTTCTACCACCTGGCCGGTACGCGCACAGCGCGGCACCATCAGTTTGTGCGGTTCGGTTTTTTCAAGCAGGCCCTGGGCCTGCAAGTCAGCGACCGCTTTTTTGCGTGCCACAAAACGATCGAGTCCGCGGTAGGCTTCGGGCACGTTGTCGTTGGTTTTGGCGTCCAGCGTGAAAATTTCGAGCATCGGCAGTTTGTGCCGCTGCCCCACGGCATAGTCGTTAAAGTCGTGCGCGGGCGTGACCTTAACCACACCGGTACCGAATTCGCGGTCGACATATTCGTCGGTAATGACCGGAATCAGGCGGTCAGTCAGCGGCAGGCGGACTTTTTTGCCAACCAGATGTGTGTAGCGTTCATCTTGCGGATGCACCATGACGGCCTGGTCACCAAACAGTGTTTCCGGGCGGGTGGTGGCCACGACCACATATTCATCGCTGCCTTCCACCGGGTAGCGGATGTGCCACAGCGATCCGTTTTCTTCTTCACTTTCAACTTCCAGGTCGGATACGGCGGATAGCAGTACCGGGTCCCAGTTGACCAGCCGTTTGCCGCGGTAGATCAGGCCTTCTTTGTACAGTTGAACAAAGGTCTGAACGACGGTTTTGGACAACTGTTCGTTCATTGTGAAGTATTCGTGCGACCAGCTGACCGAATCGCCCATGCGGCGCATTTGCTGGGTGATGGTGGAGCCGCTTTGCTCTTTCCATTCCCAGATGCGGGCGACAAAGTTTTTACGCCCCAGGTCATAGCGGGATTTGCCTTCGCCCTGCAACTGGCGCTCAACGACGATTTGTGTGGCAATGCCTGCATGGTCTGAGCCCGGCACCCACAGCGTGTTGAAGCTGCGCATGCGGTGGTAGCGGGTCAGCGAGTCCATGATGGTGTGATTGAACGCGTGCCCCATGTGCAGTGTGCCGGTGACGTTGGGCGGTGGCAGCTGAATCGCAAACGACGGTTTGTTTTGATCCAGCGTGGGCTGGTACAGATTGCGGGCTTCCCACAGTGGCCCCCAGTGGGCTTCAATGGCTGCGGGTTCAAAAGATTTGGCGAGTTCAGTCATTTGTGATTCTCTTATGCGATCTCTGTTCATGTTTTGCAGGCCCTTGCTGGTGCAAAGCTGGCCAGTATGGAAAATACGGTTGACACCAGCGAGCAGAGCCAAACCTTGTATTTTAGGCCAGAGTCGGGTTTCATGGGCAGGTTTTCATAATAGAAGGGGCTGCTGTCTGTGCTACTGCCTGGTGTGAGTTTGAAGGGGTAAGCGTCTCTTGAGCTGTTTAACACCTCTATATTCCTAATAGTTATATGAACATAAAAAAACAATGGTTTGAGTTTTAAGTATAGAGGTTCAGAATAAAGGCTACGCAGTTTGCGAAATAAAAACAAGACCGGTTGCCCGGTGACTTCACAATAAGAGAATTCATCATGATCATTTGCCACATGCGCTGTTGCCGATAAAAAGAAAGTTTCCCTGCTTTGGGGAAACATAATGCCGCTGAAATGAAAGCGGTGACCTTGTAACCCTTATTTCCCAAGATGACAATTTAAAGCCGGACATGTGGCAAGAGCACCGGCATGATTCCAGACAGGAGTATGTATGAACTTCAAATCGATTCAATTGACTTTGGCTGTTTTGGCCGTGGCAGTGATAACCGGCATTACCGGTGTGGCCATAGCCCAGCCGGCCTCGCAGCCCAATACCTTGCTGAATGCTTCGTATGATGTGGCGCGCGAGTTTTACAGCGATTACAACAAGGCATTCCAGGCTTACTGGCAGCAAAAAACCGGTGCGAGTGTGACGATCAACCAGGCGCATGGCGGCTCCAGCACGCAGGCGCGCGCGGTGGCTGACGGGTTGGATGCTGATGTGGTCACAATGAATACCTCCAGCGATATCGACTTTCTGGCCGATGCCGGCGTGGTGTCGAAAGACTGGGCGCAGGCATTTGCTGATAATGCCGCGCCGACCACTTCCACCATGCTGTTTCTGGTGCGCCAGGGCAACCCGAAAAATATCCATGACTGGAACGACCTGATCCGCCCCGACGTGAAGGTGGTCGTGGTGAATCCAAAAACCGGTGGTAACGGGCGTTATGCTTATCTGGCGGCCTGGGGTTATGTGCTGAGCACTGGCGGTACGCCTGAGCAGGCCAAAGCGTTTGTGACCAAGCTGTTCCAGAATGTGCCTGTGCTGGCCAAAGGTGGCCGTGCGGCAACCACTGCATTCCTGCAACAGAACGTGGGTGATGTGCTGATTACGTTTGAATCGGAAGTGGTTTCGGTCGAACGCGAGTTTGGCAAGGGCAGGGTGGAAGCGGTTTACCCGTCGGCAAGCATTGTGGCGGAAAACCCGGTGGCAATCATCAACCGTACCGTGGATAAACGCGGCTCACGTGAACTGGCACAGGCTTATCTGCAATACCTGTATTCGGATGAGGCCCAGGAAATTGCCGCGCGCCATGCTTTGCGTCCGCGTTCTGCAGCGGTGCTGGCACGTCATGCAGATTTTTTCAAGCCGATCAAGCTGTTTACCGTGCAGCAGTATTTCGGCAGCCTGACCGAAGCGCAGAAAGTGCATTTCAGCGATGGTGGTGTTTTCGACCAGATTTACACCGGCCCGAAATAAGTTGATCAGAACAGGCAAAAGGTAAGGTAATGAATACAGCCGCCAACATTGAAGCACTGGCCTCAGGCGGGCAGGCTCCGGCAGTGCGCCAGCGCAAGGTGCGCCGGGTGCTGCCCGGGTTTGGCCTGACGCTGGGGTTTACAGTGTTTTACCTGAGCCTGATTGTGCTGATTCCGCTGGCAGCGCTGGTGGGTAAAACGCTGACGCTGAGTTGGGCCGGATTCTGGGAAGCGGTGAGCGCGCCACGCGTGATTGCTTCGCTGCAACTGAGTTTTGGCGCCGCGCTGCTGGCGGCAATGATCAATGCGGTGTTTGGCCTGCTGGTGGCCTGGGTACTGGTGCGCTACAAGTTTACGGGCAAAAAGATTGTCGATTCGCTGGTGGATCTGCCTTTTGCATTGCCTACAGCAGTGGCCGGTATCTCATTGACGGCTATATTGGCCAGCAACGGCTGGGTGGGGCAACTGTTTGCCCCGCTCGGTATTGACCTGGCGTTTAACCGCACAGGCATTGTGATTGCGCTGATTTTCATCGGATTGCCTTTTGTGGTGCGTACGGTACAGCCAGTACTGGAAGATACGGAAAAAGAATTGGAAGAAGCGGCGGCTTGCCTGGGTGCATCGCGCTGGCAGATTTTTTACAGGGTGATTTTCCCGGCCATTTCGCCGGCGTTGCTGACCGGGTTTGCCATGGCGCTGGCGCGTGGCGTGGGTGAATATGGCTCGATTGTGTTTATCTCCAGCAATATACCGATGGTGTCCGAGATTGCGCCGCAGGTCATTATCGGTAAACTGGATATGCACGATTATGCCGGAGCTACGGCTGTGGCGGTGCTGATGCTGGTGATCTCTTTTGTACTGCTGTTGCTGATCAACGGCTTGCAGGCCTGGCAGCGCCGCCGTACCGGGGCGGGGGACAGATGATGGTTGCTGAAAAGGTGATACATCAGGATGTGTTGGCTTCCCGTGCAAACCTGGGCGGAGAGCTGCCGAGCAGCGCGACCATTATCTATGGTGGCGAGCATGGTATTGCACGCCGTGTCCATACCACTGAGGCACCCTGGGTCAGGCGTATTCTGATTGGCATTGCGCTGGGTTTCATGCTGCTGTTTCTGGTGCTGCCGCTGGTGGCGGTGTTTGTGGAAGCGCTCCGGCAGGGCTTGCAGGCGTACTGGGGGGCGCTGAATCATCCGGATAACATGGCAGCGATCAAGCTGACATTGCTGACCGCGCTGATTGCGGTGCCGCTGAACGTGGTGTTTGGTGTGGCGGCGGCCTGGGCCATTGCCAAGTTTGAGTTTCGCGGCAAGTCGCTGCTGATTACTCTGGTGGATTTGCCGTTCTCGGTTTCGCCTGTGGTGGTCGGGCTGTTGTTTATTTTGTTGTTTGGCGCGCAGGGGTGGCTTGGCGGCTGGTTGCAGGCGCATGACATCAAGATTGTGTTTGCTGTGCCGGGTATTGTGCTGGCAACGCTGTTTGTGACATTCCCGTTTGTGGCGCGTGAGCTGATTCCGCTGATGCAGGCACAGGGCAACGATGAGGAGCAGGCCGCAGTGGTGCTGGGCGCGAGTGGCTGGCAGGTGTTTCGCAAGGTGACGTTGCCTAACATCAAGTGGGGGTTGCTGTACGGTGTGATTTTGTGTAATGCGCGGGCCATGGGGGAGTTTGGCGCGGTATCGGTGGTGTCAGGCCATATCCGTGGGCAGACCAATACCATTCCGCTGCAGGTGGAGATTTTGCATGCCGATTATCAGGGTGCTGCCGCGTTTGCGCTGGCGTCATTGCTGGCGATGCTGGCACTGGTGACGCTGGTGATTAAAAGCATTGCCGAATGGCGGCATGAGCGGGCTTTGAAGATGATTGAAGACCTGCCGCCAGAGCCGGTAACAGCGCCTTCACTCATGCAACAAAACCCGGGTGAAAGAGTGAAAGCGTTTACAGTGAATTCTGCTGATCAGGCGTCTCGTGCCGCTATGCAGCCGGCAGAATAACGATATGGATTTGAAAAGAGTAAATCATGAGCATTGAAATTCGTCAGGTCAATAAACATTTTGGGCAGTTTCAGGCGCTGAAAGATATCAACCTGGATGTGCATTCGGGAGAGCTGGTGGCGTTGCTTGGGCCTTCGGGCTGCGGCAAGACGTCGCTGCTGCGCATCATTGCAGGGCTGGAGTCGTCAGACACGGGGACAATTGCGTTTTCCGGGTTGGATGCGACCGATCAGCATGTGCGCGAGAGGCAGGTGGGGTTTGTGTTCCAGCATTACGCGCTGTTTCGCCATATGACAGTGTTTGACAATGTGGCGTTTGGTTTGAGCGTGAAGCCGCATGGACAGCGCCCCAGCAAGGCGGAAATCAAAGAAAAGGTTTATGCCCTGCTCAAGCTGGTACAACTGGACTGGCTGGCAGACCGTTATCCGGCGCAGCTTTCCGGCGGACAGCGCCAGCGCATTGCATTGGCAAGGGCTTTGGCGGTGGAACCCAAAGTGTTGCTGTTGGACGAGCCTTTCGGCGCGCTGGATGCCAAGGTGCGCAAGGAATTGCGCCGCTGGTTGCGCAGGCTGCATGATGACCTGCATGTGACCAGCATTTTTGTCACGCATGACCAGGAAGAGGCGATGGAAGTAGCAGACCGTGTGGTGCTGATGAATCAGGGGCAGATTGAGCAGGTGGGCTCACCGCAGGAGGTATGGGAGAACCCGGCCAGTCCGTTTGTGTATGGTTTTCTGGGCGATGTCAACCAGTTGCGCGGGCAGGTCAGCCAAGGGGTGATGAATGTCAACGGCGTTCAATGGGCCGTGCCTGAGTATACAGATGCAAAAGCTCAGAATGCGGTGGCATATGTGCGCCCGTATGATTTTGAATTGACTGCGGATCAGCAGGGGAGGCCAGGTTTTGCCGGGCTCCCGGTGGAGCTGGTGCGCGCCATGGTGATTGGGCCTACCGCACGGCTGGAACTGCGCCGCCAGGATACGGTACAGGCCGGTGAAGCTGATACGCTGGAAGCCTATGTCGACACGGGTACGTTTCGGGCGTTGAATGTGCGGGAAGGCGCACATTTGCATGCTGTGCCCAAACAGGCGAGGGTGTTTGTATCTGAATAATGCGCTGACTCTGCTTTTCATATGAGGCTCATGAAACTGCTGATTGGCAGGTATACCTATAATGTTGGAAACTGACTGAGGTATGCCATGACGCTGGATGATTTTGCGGATGAAATTGGGCTTTTGGAAAATAATCTGCAAAGCAGAGATTTGAAAACGTATTTATTGGCGCTTTATAAAATTCTGACTGATGGCAAAGAACAATATGTCAGGCAGCAGGCGTCACGACAATTGGTGCTGGAGGTGTTGAAACAGGCGATTACGTCTGAGCCCGCATGTTTCAATGACGCGTGGCTGGATTTGGCCGAAAGCCCTGATGTGGAGCAGATATCCGCAAGCGGTTCTGATCCGGTTGCCGGTATGGCATACAGTCTGGCTGTTTTGAAATTTCAGATAGCAGAACTGCATAAAATGCAGGGCAAACAACTTCAGAATGAAGACCGTTATTACGGCATTGAGTCTGAAACCGGCAACTGGTGGTACAACTTTGATCCGTTCAGTAACCTGAGTTGCGGCATTGAATGCATGAGCGACTGGGAAGAGGAAGAAGAGGGCACAGAAAAGGACACCGGTTGGTTTTTTATAGGACGTTTGCTGGAGCTGGGCAGGATGTATGAATAAAAAAAGCACTTCCATCATGTGGAAGTGCTTTTTTCATGTTCTGTGCAGACCAGAAGAGGTGTAATTATCCGGGGTTGCACTCATCAGCCAGACGCTGGCCGATTTTAGCGTCCAGCAACAAAGACTTGGCCGGGATCTGGATCAATACCATGCCTGATGCCGGGTCCTCATAACGGAATGCGCCGGAAGAGGTCTGTACACGGCGCAACGTGTATTGCCGGCCTTTCCAGTTCAGGTCCAGTTCGTTGTTGGCATCAGCCCGGCTGATGTTGAACGACACGCCTTCAGCGCATGCCATTTTGCCTACATGCAGCCGAGCCCATGGTGGGTTATCTGCACTGTAAAAAGTAATGGTTTCCGGCGCAGTGCCGGTTGCTGGTGCCGGTCCGTCGGTACGGGGGGCAGCGGGAATGATATCAGCCAGGAACTGGCATCCGCTCAGGGCAATAGCGCCAAGGCAGGCAAGGGTCAAAGTACGTATGGATTTTGGCATAGAAAAATGCTTTGAAAACAATGAATTAGGTTGCCGGCATATCAGTGGGCCAAGCAAGCCTGCTGATACAGTTAAAACGGATCATGTGGTCTGATTATGCTATGAAATGGTTTAATTTGCATCATATACAGGGTAACCATGATGGAAAAAGCGGAGTGTGCGGTAATATTTCCTGCAACGGCGTTGCATTTATCAGTGAGCAAGCATTTTTCATAAAAAAAGCCACCGGGAGCGGTGGCTTTTTAACGGGTGATGCAGCGTGGCAAATTATGTTGCAGACCGCATCACATAACTTCCCGGAGCCGGTTCAATGGGTGGGAATGCAGGGCTTCCGGCCTTGGTAACGGCAGGAATTTTTTCCCCACCGTATTGGGCCTGCCATTGGGCCCAGTCAGGCCACCAGCTACCTGTATGTTCTGTAGCCTTGTTGATCCAGTCCTGCGCTTTTTTGACCAGCTTGTCATTGGTCCAGTAGGAGCGTTTGTTGTCAGCAGGCGGGTTGATAACGCCTGCAATGTGACCCGATGCGCCTAATACAAAACGTTTTTGCCCTGGCAGGATGGCTGTGGAGGCATAGGCGCTTTCCCATGGCACGATATGGTCTTTGCGTGAGGCGTAGATGTAAGCCGGTGCGGTGACGTTGTGGTAATCCATGGTGACGCCGCACATCTGCATTTCGCCTGATTTGAAGTCGTTTTGCAGATAGCCGTGGCGTAAATAGTAGGAGTACATTTTGCCGGGCAGGTTGCTGCTGTCGTTGTTCCAGAACAGGATGTCAAATGCACGGGGTTTTTCACCCTTGAGGTATTTGTCAACGTTATAGTTCCACCACAACTCGTTGGGGCGCAGGATGGAAAATGTATTGGCCATGTCTTCACCACGGAAGATGCCGTAATGGCCGGCTTTTCCGCCGACAGTGACTTCGTGGTAGTTGACAGTCTGCTCGTCAACATAAACGTCAATCGGGCCGGTGTCCATAAAGTCCAGGAAGCTGGTGAGCAGCGTCAGACTGTTGGGAGGAGTATCGCCACGGGCCGCAAGTACGGCCAGGGCCTGTGTCAGCAGTGTGCCGCCCACGCAGAAACCAAGGGTGTTGATATCGTGTACGCCAGAGATGGAGCGCACCACACTCATGGCCGCAATGACACCTTTTTGCAGGTAGTCATCCCATGAGGTTTCTGCCATGGAAATATCCATGTTGCGCCATGAGATCAAAAAGACCTGATGTCCCTGCTCAACCATGTATTTGATCAGGGAGTTCTTGGGACGCAGGTCCATGATGTAGTATTTGTTGATGCACGGTGGCACAACCAGCAGAGGAATTTTGTACTGGGTTTCGGTGGATGGTGCATACTGAATCAGTTGCAGCATCTCATTTTGGAAGATAACGGTTCCGGGCGTTACAGCCAGATCTACGCCAACCTGGAAATCGTCTTTGTCGGACTGGCGCAATACGCCGGCCTTAACATCGTCCATCCAGTGCAGCATGCCCGAAAAAAGGCTGGCACCCTGTGTCTGGACCATTTTGTCAATAGCTTCCGGGTTGGTGAACAGAAAGTTGCTGGGTGCGGCGGCGGCCAGTGTCTGCTCCAGCAGATAATCGAGCCGGCGTTGCGCTTTAGGGTCGTCAATTTTCAGCAGCTTGACGGTTTCTTGGAGAAAGGTGCAGTTCATCAGATACAACGCAGCAACGGCACCATACATCGGGTCTGACCATTCTTTGGCTTTGAAGCGGGCATCATCAAAAGTGAAGGCCTCGCGTGTCATCAGCTTGCTGCACAGTTTGAACCACTGTGCCTGGTATTCAAGCTGGAGTTTGTCTAACTGCTGGGTATCCACATCAAACCATGTGGATGTATCGCAGTGTGAAAACCATGGATTGGAACCGATCCACAGTTTGAGGCTTTCAATGGTGGATATGGCTGTAAAAGGTGTCTGCACAGACCAGAAGTCTGTGAAAGCCTTTTCTTCTTGCTTTGCTGTCATTTGTTATTCTCCAATTGCGTTTTTAAACACGCCTGGGGGTATCGGTTGTTTGTTGATTTGATGTTGCCAGCCAGAACACCACCTGCATTTTTAATAGGGAACACAGGCGGGGTTCAGGTACCAAAAGGCGTTATTGCATATTCAGGCCGCCGTTGACGCTGAAATCTCCGCCAATGCAGTAAGCCGCTTCATCAGAAGCCAGCCAGGCAACGATGGAAGCAATTTCCTCAGGTTTGCCCAGACGGCCGATAGGAATGCCTGAAGTAATCTGTTGCAGCACTTCGGGTTTCATCATGGCGGTCATCGGTGTTTCAATGTAGCCTGGGGACACGGTGTTGACTGTAATGCCCTTGGCGGCCACTTCGCGTGCCATTGCCATGGTAAAGCCGTGTACGCCGGCTTTGGCAGCAGAATAGTTGGATTGGCCAAACTGACCACGCTGGCCATTCACCGAAGAAATATTGATGATACGGCCCCAGCCTTTGGCAAGCATGGCGTCAACCACGCATTTGCTGGCGTAGAACATGCTGCTCAGGTTGGTTTTGATCACGGCATCCCAGTTTTCAACCGGCATTTTTTTCATCATGCCGTCGCGTGTGATACCTGCATTGTTGACCAGAATATCAATGGTGCCAACGCGTTCCTGTACTTCTTTGAGTGCTGCTGAAACAGAGTCCCAGTCGGCAACGTCAAAACCAACGCTTTCAAAATTGAAACCCAGTTTTTTCTGCTCACTCAGCCATTCCTGCTGATTGCTGGCATTGGGTGTATGTGCTGCAATGACAGTATGTCCTTGTTTGTGCAGATACTGGCAAATCACAGTTCCGATTCCGCCCATGCCTCCGGTAACCAGTGCAATACGTTTTGTTGTCATAAGTTCCTCCAACGGGTAAAAAATAAAGTTTAACGGATTAATAAGAACACCAAAGCAATCCAACAGGCAATTGTCAAATTTGACTCAGTCAAGTTACCAGAAGGGGGTCAGTGTTTTCATTGCCGACTCAAAAATTTACATGTTTATCATGTTTCATACAAATATGTATGCGTAATAACACTCAAAAATCGATTTTGAATGTTTGCCCTGTCAATTTAATATTTATCGAAACCATTGTAGACCTTCTTAGTGGCAGGTGTATGACAGATAACCCTGTGTTTTAGGCCGGGATGAAAGGCTGCCGCGGCCTGCCAAAGTGCATCAGATCTTTGATGGTTTTCTATGGTATTAACCTTTCTTGCGTGTTGTTTTTTGTGGGGTGCGCAGAGTCTGTTTTTGGGGAACTGCCTTTACGGGTAGTTTGGGAGACTCGGTGCGCTTGGGTGTTGATGCATTTTTTTTGCCTGCAACAGATGCTGCCACAGGTTTTGCTGCAGGTTTTCCCGCAGCCTTGACTGGAGTTTTGGCTTTGGAGGCGACCACCGCTTTGGGTTGAGCCGCTTTTTTGGCAACAGGCTTGACTTTGGGTTGCGAGGGTTTTGCCGCAGCAGGTGTTGCAGCCGCTTTAGCCGGGGGTGTTGCTTTAGCAGGTGCTGCGGTAGCGGGTGCTTTGGGTTTTACGACCTCACTTGCTGCGGGCAGAAAAGAAGTTTGTTGTGGAACAGCCGTTTTCTTTTCAGAGGCTGCTGCAGGAGCGCGATTGGTTGCGACCGGCTTTGGCGTGTCTGATGTTTGGGCCAGTTTTTCGGTACGAGAGACAGGCAGCTCCAGAACTTCCAGAATTTTTTGCCACATGGGGCGCATTTTGTCCACAGAATCAGCCGGGAAAAACTGAGCGCTGGCTTTGATGAAAGCAATCACGTCCTGACGATCTGCTTTGGTACGCAACAGGGCCGGCAGTGTTTTCAGGCTGTCTTTGGGATATGTGAAGACCAGCAGGTTCTGGACCTTGATGGTTTCGCGCAGCATATCCCATTCCTGTGGCGATACGCTCTCTCCTTGTTGGCGGCAGAAGTTGACTGCCGCATCTAAAAACCGCTGGTCCAGTTTGTCTTTGGACTGGGTAAGCAAAAGGATGATCCGGATGACAGCTTCGCGTGTGCCGCCCTGTGTCAGAAGCCCTTCCAGTTTTTCAACCAGATCATGGCTGACAGCCTCAACATCAATCGGGCTTTTCTGTGCCGCAGTGCCTTCGCCGGTAATGGCGTTGAGCGTACCGTACATCAGGTGGAAAATGGTTTCGACAAAAGAGTCGCGTGTGGCACGGTAGGCATCAAGGCTGGCCTCAATATTGTCGGATGTGGCCTCCTGCCAGCCCAGCAGGGGGTTGTCAGGGTGGGCAGGGGCTCTGCTGGCCTTGACCTGTTGTGCCATACCGGGCAGCCACCACAATGCGGGGTTGGTGCTGCTCCACATTCTTCTGTTGGAGCGGAAATAGAAAAACTCTCTGAACAGGCGGGCTGAAAGCTCATTGACGGAGTTCGAGAGCCAGGGGCGTACACACCAGTCATAAAGCGTTGAGTTGATTTCTGACAAACGGTCGACCAGTTCAAACTCGGCTTCGTCGGTGCGTCCATCCTGGTCAGCGCTGATCAGGTCTTTGATGCTGCGTTTTTCATAATGAACCTGGTAAATTTTCTCTTTGCCGTCGGACTGCTGCACATCGTCAATGACCAGTTCAAACAAACCGGGTGGCAGTGCTTTGATGCTGTCAATGGCATTGATAAGTTCACGGTGTTCGCGCTCGGCAACCCGGCCGGAAACAAATATGCCCAAGTGCCCGACACTGGCGTGTTTCAGGTAAACAATGGTACGGCCTGAGGCGCGCAGCAACATGTCATTGGGGTATAAGTCGACCACCCAGTTGAGCGCCTGTTGGGGCGGTGTGATGTTGTCACCGGAGGAACAGAACACCACGACCGGGCATTTGATGTTGCGCAGGTTCAGCGGAGAGCCGGCGCGGCCTGATACGCCGCCTGTCAGGCGGTTACCAATAAACAGTTCATCAACAATGGACTCGATTTCTTCACTGTTGAATAAAGTGGGAGCACACCACCAGCGTTCAAAATCCAGGTAGCGGGGAGCTTCAGTATCGACCTTGGAAAACAGGTTGTAATCTTTGCTCCACCAGGTGTTGGCGGGATTCAGGTTTTCAAAATTGATCACCAGCCAGGCGCCATCAAAAATACCGTTGCCAATATCGCTGCCAAAACGTGTCATCCATGCGCCGCCCATCAGGCCTGCAGCATAGCGCATCGGGTTCTGCCCTTTGACGCCTGCCCAGTAAGACAGCGGCGCACCGTTGATAATGACCAGGCTTTCCAGGTCTGGCCGGGAGGCTGCCAACCCCATGACGGCCCAGCCGGCCTGGCAATTCCCGATGATGACGGGTTTGGGGCTTTTCGGGTGGCGGGCAATGACCTGCTCCAGGAAATATGCCTGTGCTTTGCCTGCCGTGATGATCGTTTGACCAGGCTCTGGCGCATTGCGAAAGGCAATGAAATAGGTGGGATGGCCGGCACGCAGGCTTTCACCGATTTCAGAGGATTTTTTGAACCCGCCAATACCTGAGCCGTGTCCGCCACGCGGATCGACGATCACAATCGGCTGGCGTGTGTTGTCAATTTTTTGTCCGGGGTCGGGCAGTATTCTGAGCAGGCAGTAGTTGACCGGGTCGGGCAGATCCTTGCCGTCAACCAGGATTTCGTAATCGAATTTCAAAACCCATGGGTAGCCGTTTTGTTCATCGGCAATCATGTTGTCTGCACGCTGACGCAAGGTGTCCCAATACAAAACCATGCGCTGGCTGAAGTCAACCAGGTAGTCGCTCCAGTCTTTGAAGGAAGGAACTTTGTTGAAAAGCCCTGATGAAAAAGGGGCTAATGCGGCTTCTTGTTTACGTTGTATCGCTGCAAAACCATGGTCAGATTGAATATCAGTGAGTTCTTGAAGGCTGCGTCCGAGTTTCTCAAATGACATTGCCAGCTCTTTTTGCTTAGCAAAAAATGTTTCTTCACTCACGACAATCTCCTGTTCTTATGGGAATTGGGTCAAATTCAGAAAAACCGTATAGTTACAATTTTCCTTTATGATTCTATAGGGTTTTATCCGAAGTATAGCCTCATTTGGGGGAAGTCCGCACTGCTTTCATTGCATTTTTTTGTGCAACGCAAAAAAATTCTTGCATTTGATGTAAAATTCCATCACAATTCAGTTCTAGGTCCTGCTGTTTGATGGATTGCTGCTCGCAGGAATTGCTAATTGCTGATTTCATTCTTTGATCGATTTTTTATATTTAGGAGATACAAACATGGCCGCATTTGATACTGAAAAATTTCAGGCTGCACAAAAGAGCAACCTGGATACACTGCAGAAACTGACAGACAAAGTGTTTGACAGCGTTGAAAAGCTGTCTCAGTTGCAGTTGAAAGCTCTGCGTTCAGCCACCAGCGAAAGCATCAAAACTTTCCAAAAAGCATTGAACGTGCGTGATCCCCAATCTTTTGCTGAATTCCAAAGTGCTCTGGCTCAGGCTCCTGCACAATCTGGCGCTTTGCTGGAAATTAATCGCGAAGTGTATGACGTTCTGTCTAAAACACAGGCTGAAATTGCTAAGCTGGCCGAAAGCCAGTTGAAAAAAGGTACAGAAGACCTGCATGAAATCGTTGAGTCTGTTGCCAAGAACGCTCCTGGCGGTTCAGAACCCGTGATTGCTGCTTGGAAAACCGCTGTTGATGCAGCTAACACACTGTATGAAAACGCTCAGAAGACTGTTAAACAGGCTTCTGAACTGGTAGAAGGCGGTATTTCTGCTGCTGCTTCTGCTGCTGCTCAGGCTACCACCGCTGCAACCAAAGCTACCAGCAAAAAATAATGCAGTAAGTTAAGCAAGATATCTTCCATAAGATGAGGGATACCTGATCTGGCAGCGCTGAATGTGCTACATGGAAGATACGGTTTACTGCAGTAAAAAGGGTTCTCTACAGAGAACCCTTTTTTATGCCTGATTCAGTGAATGTGGATGGTTACTTCTCGTTGCCAGCGTCGCTACCTTTGGTTGTGCTGGTCTCTTTGGGAGCATCGGCATTCGGTGTGCCTGAGAACAGGCCAAACATGTTTTGCGAGCTCAGGTAAAGCTGCTTGGCTTGTTCCATGTACTGGTTCATGACATTTTGCATGGCCGGAATCTGGTTGTGCAGAAATGTTTCCCATGCCTTGGACGATTGTGCGTTGGCCTGGGTATGAATTTCCATCATCGACTGGATGCTTTTTTCCAGGTATCCGCCCATCATGCTTTGCAGCGGACCGTAGAAACGGATAATGGCGCGAAGTGAGTCGTCCGAGAGTATCGGGTTGCCTTCGCTCTCGGCTTCTTTGATGATTTGCAGCAAAACGCTGCGTGTCAGGTCTTCGCCGGTTTTGGCATCAACGATTTGAAACTGCGCATCTTCCGCGACCAAGTGCCTGATGTCGCTCAGTGTCAGGTGGCTGCCTGTCTGGGTATCGTACAGTCGCCGGTTGGCGTATTTTTTAATGATCCGTGTTTCAGATGATTCAGTAGATTTTGTCATTTTCTTTCAAAGACATGAAAAAGGTCCATCCAGTCGCAGCGTTGAGATACGCAGGCGAATTATTTGGGGCGGTTCCACGGGATCGATCAGCCCGCAAATGCCCTGAGAGTTCATGCGTAATATAACACCAATGGTATGACCCGGCAGAAACTCAGGATCAAAGGCCTCTTTGTTTCCCCTGGAAGTGCACTTGTGAAATTGAGGAGGTTTTTGAAATTCTGCCAGGATATGCGGCTGTGCTGAAGTGCGTTATTGGTGTTCAAAAAACAGGTGCTCGACTTCTTGCGGCAGGGCACAGCCTGTTTGTTTGGCGCGGCGCAAAATATGCCAGTAGTAGCGATAGCTGGCACGGTCATGCAGGCTGTCCTGCCCTTCAGATTTGTAACGGATTGGAGCCCAGTTGTTCTGGTAAGCCAGCATCAAAATCTGGCATGCGTCATTGATTTCGACCAGATCGGGTTTAAACGCATCAACGATAGGTCGGATCTGGCTGGGGTGAATGCTCCACATGCGGGTATAGCCGAACTGCTGGCTGGCTTTGCGTGCTGCTGCAAAGACAATGTCAGCATTATTAAACTCGGTAATGACGCTGTGGGATGGTGTTTTGCCGTGGGCATGACAAGAGGCCGCAATCTCAAGCTTGGCGCGTACCACCAGAGGGTGTGTAAACTGTCCCTGGGCTCCCATGCCCTGGGCAGGTATGGCTCCGCCGTGCGCAGAGACAAAATCCATCAGGCCAAATGAAAGTGACTGTATCTGCGCCAGGCTGGCGATTGACCAGACGTCGTGCAACGCACCATGGGTTTCTATCAGGGCATGCAATGGGGGCAACGGCGCATTGGCTTCATCAGCGCAGCGGCTGATAAACGCAATGGCGTTGCGTACGTCATCCAGATTTCTGGCTTTGGGCAGCATGAGATAAGCCAGGCGGGAAATGCCGTGTTTAAACAGCATGCGCACATCATTTTCAAAAGCTGGGTGTGTAACGGGGTGTACACGGGCACCGACACGGTTGTAAAGATTGGCCTCGGAATTGATGATGGAGGCGATTAATTCAATATGGTCGTTTTCTCCCCCGATCGGTGCGCCATCTTCTGCATCCAGCGTGACATCAAAAACGGGGCCCATTTCTGCCTGCATTTCAAGGCTTTTGATCATGCGTTTTTCGATACCGGCATAGTGGTCGCAGACAGGCAGGCTGGTCCATGGCTCAGCATTGCCGTCAAACAGGGCATCCTGTGGCAAGAGTGTATTCATGAGTTCTGTATGTGGTTCGGTGTGTATGGCACGTATTGTATCCAGACTAGGGTGTGTTGGCAGTTCAGTGGAATGCCCAAAATCTGGATTTTGCTCTGAAACATGCTTTGTTGCAAAACAGGTATGAAGCAATGCAAAGGTGGGGTATGAATGAATTCAGCGCGGGATGCTGATGCTTGTTGCCATGAAAAAAGGCCGTTTAAAAACGGCCTTTAACGCGATACAGCAGATGTGTGTTAACTGCTGCTGAAATAATGGGGCGATGCCAATTATTTCAACAGGCCTTTCACGCCATCCTGTTCTTCCTGCAACTCTTTGAGTGTCAGGGCGATACGCTCTTTGGAGAATTCATCGATTTCCAGTCCTTCCACGATTTTGTATTCACCGTTGCTGGTGGTAACCGGGAAGCCGAAAACGACTTCTTTTGGAATGCCATATTCGCCGTTGGAGGGCACGCCCATGGTCACCCAGGCGCCGTTGGAGCCCAGTGCCCAGTCGCGCATGTGCTCAATGGCCGCATTGGCAGCCGATGCGGCTGATGACAGGCCACGTGCTTCAATGATGGCGGCACCACGTTTACCAACGGTGGGCAGGAACACGTTTTTGTTCCATTCCTGATCGTTGATGGCGTCTTTAACGCTTTGGCCGTCTGCTGTGGCAAAGCGGTAGTCCGCATACATGGTTGGGGAATGGTTGCCCCATACGCACAGTTTTTCAAAGGCGGTAACGGGTTTTTTCAGTTTGGTAGACAACTGAGCCAGCGCACGGTTGTGGTCCAGGCGCAGCATGGCTGTGAAGTTTTTCGCCGGCAGGTCAGGCGCAGACTTCATGGCAATATAGGCATTGGTGTTGGCCGGGTTGCCGACTACCAGGACTTTAACGCGACGGCTTGCAACGGCATTCAGCGCCTTGCCCTGCTCGGTAAAGATCTGAGCGTTGGCAGACAGCAGGTCTTTGCGCTCCATACCAGGGCCGCGCGGACGGGCACCAACCAGCAAAGCATAGTCGATGTCTTTAAATGCGGTCATCGGGTCGCTGTGGGCTTCCATACCTGCGAGCAGCGGGAAGGCGCAGTCTTCCAGTTCCATCATGACGCCTTTAAGCGCTTGCTGCGCTTTTTCATTAGGAATTTCAAGCAGTTGCAGGATGATGGGCTGGTCTTTGCCAAGCATTTCACCGGATGCAATTCTGAATAACAGCGAATAGCCGATTTGACCTGCGGCACCAGTGACGGCAACGCGAACGGGTTTTTTGTTCATTGATGACTCCATATCAGTTTTTGTATTTAGGCGTTTATAAACGCTTAGTCTATGATTTCCTGTGTGTCGAACAGTACATTGTCGTTCCAATGGGGAGAGTTGTACATCAGAAAATGATCGATATCATAGTGGAAGAGTCCAGAAAAGGGGTGGCACGTCGTCAATAGTCTTATATCTTATGTAAGATATAAAGAATCAAACATCTTGTTATGATTGCCAGGACATATGTTTGTATCACAACGATGACCATGCCTGAAAATACAAAACCATCTGCGACTGCAAAAACAGAAGAGGCTGCCACGCCATCTTACAGTCCTTTATACCGCCAGATCAAGAACTTGATTATTGCGAGTTTGCGTTCTGCCGAATGGAAACCAGGCGAGGTTATTCCCAGCGAGATTGAACTGGCTGCGCGTTTCGGAGTGAGCCAGGGGACAGTCCGCAAAGCAATTGACGAATTGTCGGCAGAGAATTTGCTGGTGCGCAAACAGGGTAAGGGAACGTTTGTTGCGACCCACCACGAAGAAAAAATTCAGTATCGTTTTTTACGTTTGCAGCCCAACAATGGTGAGGTGCGCCCATTGCACCGGCGTTTCATTGACTGCCAGAGCTTGAAGGCACCGGCCAATGTGGCATCTGTGCTGCAGTTGAAAGGCGATAAGCAGGTGCTGGAGATCCGGCGCGTGCTGAGCTCAGACCAGGCACCGGTGGTGCTGGACGAAATCTGGCTGCCCTATAAATTGTTTGAGACATTGACTGCGCAACGTTTATCCAAATATCGCGGGCCGATGTATGCACTGTTTGAATCAGAGTATGGTGTGCGCATGATCCGCGCTACGGAACAGATCTCGGCAATTGCTGCCACCAAAGATGTGGCAGCATTGCTACAGGTTGATGAAGGTTTGCCTTTGTTGCAGGTTTTGCGCACCTCGTATACGTACGGAGATGTGCCGGTGGAGTACCGACGCGGCTTTTACCGTACTGAAGATTATTATTACCGTAACGAGTTGAATTAAAACGCAGTATTTATTTTGCTGATGTAATAAAAGTTGATGGAGACAACACAGATTAAGAAAACGAAATTTGACACTGATCCCCGAAAATCACGATAGCATCATATGGGGGTTTTGTGCTTTGTGGGCAAACCCTTGAACTACAATTCCTGATGTTATCTATTGTTCCTCCCATGATATTTACTTTAATAAAGAAGGCGCCTTGTTATGCAAGATCAAGCAAAAAAGCGCCCAGAGATCCGAAACATCGGACTGGGTGACATCTTGAGTTATCGCATGCCGATTGCGGCATGGGTTTCCATTCTTCATCGTATTACCGGGGTGATCATGTTCATCCTGTTGCCGTTTGTGATATGGATGTTTGATGCCAGTTTGCGCAGTAAAGAAACCTATGCGGTATTTACCAACTTCATTGATAACGGCTGCGCTTTTGTGCCGGGCTGGTTTGTCAAGCTGGTGTGCCTGGGATTGATCTGGGCCTTGATGCACCACCTGTGCGCCGGTTTGCGCCATGTGATGGCCGACGTGCATCACAACGTCAGCAAAGAGCAGGGTAAGTCAACCGCAATCATTTCGCTGATTGTGTCGTTGCTGCTTACGGCTGGGCTGGGTGCCAAATTGTTTGGCTTGTATTAAGCATTGATCAGGAGTCGAAAAAAATGTCTACAACATATGGTTCTAAACGGCTGGTGGTCGGTGCTCATTACGGCTTGAAAGACTGGCTGGCACAGCGTGTTACCGCTGTTTTGATGGCGTTGTTCATTGTGGTGCTGGCATTGCGTGTGATCTGCACTTCCGGCGCTTTGGGTTATGAAGGCTGGGTTGCCGTATTTACGCCGCAGTGGATGAAAGTTTTAACGTTGCTTACCATTCTGGCTTTGCTCTACCACGTCTGGGTGGGGGTCCGTGATGTTTTTATGGACTATATCAAACCGGTCGGTTTGCGACTGTTTTTACACGTGTTTACGCTGGTATGGCTGATTGGCTGCTCAGGGTGGGCGATTCAAGTGCTTTGGAGTCTGTGAGGAAAAATTAAAATGTCAGTAACTACAAAAAAACTCCCCAAGCGTCAGTTTGATGTGGTCATCGTTGGTGCCGGTGGTTCCGGTATGCGGGCCGCATTGCAGATGTCACGCGCAGGTTTAAGCGTGGCTGTTTTATCAAAAGTATTTCCTACCCGCTCGCACACAGTGGCTGCGCAGGGCGGTATTGGTGCCTCGTTAGGCAACATGTCTGAGGATAGCTGGGAATGGCACTTTTACGATACGGTGAAAGGCTCGGACTGGCTGGGCGATCAGGATGCCATTGAGTTCATGTGCCGCCAGGCACCTGCTGCGGTGTATGAGCTGGAGCACTTCGGCATGCCGTTTGACCGCAATGCCGATGGTACGATTTACCAGCGTCCTTTCGGCGGCCATACCGCCAACCATGGTGAAAAGCCGGTGCAGCGTGCCTGTGCGGCAGCCGACCGTACCGGGCATGCATTGCTGCATACGCTGTATCAGCAGAATGTGAAAGCGCATACCAATTTCTTTGTGGAATGGATGGCGCTGGATCTGATCCGCGATGCTGATGGCGATGTGGTGGGCGTGACGGCCATGGAGCTTGAAACCGGCGACATTTATGTGCTGGAGGCCAAGGCCACTTTGCTGGCTACGGGGGGTGCAGGGCGTGTATTCCAGGCGTCTACCAACGCGTTCATCAATACCGGCGATGGTTTGGGTATGGTGGCGCGTGCCGGCATACCGTTGCAGGATATGGAGTTCTGGCAGTTCCACCCCACAGGTGTGGCTGGCGCCGGTGTGTTGCTGACAGAAGGCTGTCGTGGTGAAGGCGCGATTCTGATCAACAGCGAAGGCGAGCGTTTCATGGAACGTTATGCACCGACACTGAAGGATCTGGCACCGCGCGATTTTGTATCGCGCTCAATGGACCAGGAAATCAAAGAAGGCCGTGGCTGTGGTCCCAATAAAGATTATGTGCTGCTGAAGCTGGATCACCTGGGTGCTGAAACCATCCATAAACGGCTGCCTTCCGTATTTGAAATCGGTTTGAATTTTGCCAACGTGGATATTACCAAAGAGCCTATCCCGGTGGTGCCGACCATTCACTATCAGATGGGTGGCATTCCGACCAATGTGCATGGGCAGGTGGTTGTGCCTGACGGACAAGGCAATCAGAAGGTGGTGAATGGCCTGTACGCGGTAGGCGAATGCTCCTGCGTTAGCGTGCATGGCGCCAACCGTCTGGGCACCAACTCGCTGCTGGATCTGGTGGTGTTTGGCCGCTCGGCAGGTAACCACATGGTGGATTTGTGCAAGCAGACACGCTCGCACAAGGATCTGCCCGCCGATGCGGCAGATGCCGCCTTGGCGCGCGTGGCACATCTGGATCAATCGACCGGTGGTGAGTATGCGCAGAATGTGGCGAACGATATTCGCCAGTGCATGCAAACACATGCGGGCGTGTTCCGCACCCAGGCCAAGATGGATGAAGGTGTCAAGGAGATCATGAAGATTGCCGAGCGTGTGCCGGGCATTACGCTCAAGGATAAATCGATGGTCTGGAATACAGCGCGCATGGAGGCGCTGGAAGTGGAGAACCTGATCGAGGTTGCCAAGGCAACGATGCTGTCTGCTGCTGCACGCCATGAGTGTCGTGGCGCGCACTCGGTGGATGATTATGAACGCCCGGCAGATGATCCTGATCATCCATTGGGTCGTAATGACCAGGAATGGCTTAAACATACCCTGTGGTTCAGTGAAGACAACCACCTGGAATATAAACCTGTGCGTATGCAGCCATTGACGGTGCCTACCGTACCGCCCAAGCCCCGTACTTTTTAATATATCAACAAGGTTTTAAGAAAGTAATTCCCCATGACAATCAAACGTACTTTCAAAATTTACCGCTACGATCCGGATAAGGATGAGAAACCCTACATGCAGACCATCGAGATTGAACTCGAAGGGCATGAACGCATGCTGCTGGATGCACTGGTTAAGCTCAAGGCGATTGATCCGACACTGTCATTCCGTCGTTCATGCCGCGAAGGCGTGTGCGGGTCTGATGCAATGAACATCAACGGCAAGAACGGTTTGTCCTGTCTGGCTAATCTGCGCAGCCTGGCTGATCCGATTGTGCTCAAGCCCTTGCCCGGTCTGCCGGTGATCCGGGATCTGATTGTGGATATGACGCACTTTTTCAATCAGTACAACTCGATCAAACCTTATCTGATCAACGACGACCCACCGCCTGAAAAAGAGCGCCTGCAGTCACCGGAAGAGCGTGAAGAGCTCAATGGCCTTTATGAATGTATTCTGTGCGCCAGTTGTTCTACCAGTTGCCCGAGCTTCTGGTGGAATCCGGATAAATTCGTTGGTCCTGCCGGCCTGTTGCAGGCATACCGTTTCCTGGCGGACAGCCGGGACAAAGGGACTGAAGAGCGTCTGGATAATCTGGAGGATCCTTATCGGTTATTCCGTTGTCATACCATTATGAACTGTGTGGATGTTTGTCCGAAGAGTCTGAACCCGACCAAGGCCATTGGCAAAATCAAGGAAATGATGGTAAGGCGTGCTGTTTGATCAATGCAAACAAGTGCGTTGACGTTATTAAGAACACATTTGAAACAAGAGAGATGAAGGCCTAAAATGACGCAAGAGGCTGATACCCCTCTGAACTTAGGGTTACTGCGCTGGCGCTGCCGGCGCGGTATGCTGGAAAATGATCTGCTCATTGAGCGGTTTTTTTCTTGTTACGGAGACAATTTGTCACAACCACAGGCTTTAGCATTATTGAGCTTGATGGAGCTCAGTGACAGTGATCTGCTGGATCTGCTGATGGCACGTAAAGAGCCGCAGGGCGAGTTGGATACGCCCGAGGTCAAGGCCGTGCTTGAGCAGATTCGACAGGCCAAGGTAAAAAAGTAGATGATAAAAAAGGAACAGAGATGACACCTTCAGAAACAAAAGCCAGTATTTCTTTCAGTGATGGCAGCCCCAGCGTCGAGTTGCCTATTTACAAAGGAACGATTGGTCCGGATGTGATTGATATCAGAAAGCTGTATGCGCAGACTGATAAATTTACCTATGACCCTGGCTTTATGTCTACAGCGTCATGCGGCTCGTCAATCACTTACATTGATGGGGATAAGGGTGAGTTGCTTTATCGGGGCTACCCGATCGAGCAACTGGCAACAAAGTGCGACTTCCTTGAAGTGGCTTATCTGTTGCTGGAAGGCGAGTTGCCCAACGCTGACCAGAAGAAGACATTCAATGAAACGATCATGCACCACACCATGATGCATGAACAGATGCATTTCTTCCTGCGTGGTTTCCGCCGTGATGCGCACCCGATGGCTGTGATGACCGGCCTGGTAGGTGCGATGTCAGCGTTTTACCATGACCACATGGACGTGCATAACCCTGAGCACCGCGCCATTGCAGCGCATCGGCTGATTTCCAAGATGCCTACGCTGGTGGCGATGACCTATAAATACAATAAGGGCGAGCCCTTTATGTATCCGGACAACAAGCTCTCCTATGCAGAAAACTTCTGCCGGATGATGTTTGCCACGCCTTGTGAAGAATACAAAGCCAATGATGCTGTGGTGCGTGCGCTGGATCGTATTTTCATCCTGCACGCTGACCATGAACAGAATGCATCGACGTCAACCGTGCGTTTGTGCGGCTCTTCCGGAACCAATCCGATTGCTGCAATTTCTGCCGGTGTGGCCTGTCTGTGGGGCCCGGCGCATGGTGGCGCCAATGAAGCTTGCCTGAACATGCTGGAAGACATCCAGAAAATGGGTGGTGTGGAAAAAATTGGTGAATTCATCAACCAGGTTAAAGACAAATCTTCCGGCGTGCGCCTGATGGGTTTTGGTCACCGCGTGTATAAAAACTATGACCCGCGTGCCAAGCTGATGCAGGAAACCTGTAAAGAAGTGCTGGTGGAGCTGGGTCTGGAAAATGATCCGCTGTTCAAGCTGGCAATGACATTGGAGAAGATTGCGCTGGAAGATGATTATTTTGTACAGCGCAAACTGTATCCGAATGTGGACTTCTATTCAGGCATTGTGCAGCGTGCGATTGGCATTCCGGTGCCGATGTTCACAGCCATTTTTGCATTGGCACGTACGGTGGGCTGGATTGCACAACTCAACGAAATGATGAGCGATCCGGATTATAAGATTGGTCGTCCGCGTCAGCTGTATATTGGTTCTCCAAGACGCGATGTACCTACCATGGACAAGCGTAAGTAAACCAAGCATCATGCTGAATGAAAAATGCCCGCAAATGCGGGCATTTTTGATGTTGGTGTACCGACAGAGTTTGTTTAAACGGTATCTTCTTTACGGTGTATCAGGCTTTGTTCCGGATGCCTACCAGTATCTGGTACAGGCCGCCAAACAGCGTTCTTTTTTGCCAAGTGTATTCTTTTCCTAAAGGTGAAATATCCTGTATAGGCTGGCTCAGCAATGATTTGGCAAACGGCTCCAGGAAATGGAAAACGGTATAGGTAATCGGATTCAACGGATGCCACCAGGCCGGCTTATGGTAATCCACAAAAACAACTTTGCCGCCTGGTTTCACTTTCTGCAACAGGTTTTCAACAATCTGGCTGCGCTCTTTGACTGGCACCTCGTGCAGCAGGAAAAAACAGCACACGCCATCATAATCGGGCAGGTGAGACAGGCAGCCCGGCACGGACAAGTCAGCAATCAGCGTATTCAACTGCGGCGTGTTAGGCAGTTTGCGCTTCATGTTGGCAATTTGCACCGGGGCAACATCCACCACCATCAGTTGCCCATCAGAACCTATTTTTTTGGCCAGGTCGGGTGTGATGGAGCCATACACGCAGGCCGATTGCAGCACATGCTGTCCGGCAGAGAATTCATTGACGGCAGCTCTCATGAGCCGGTTGGCATTGCCCCACAGAATGGTTGAAACCACCAGACCTTGATCAAGCCGCGCAACAGATTTGGGGTTCAGGTAAGCCCAGGTATAGGTGCTGGAAAGGTATTCTGGGATGGCAGGTAAGGATGTGGCGTTTTGTTTGATGGAGGTGGGCGGTGCTTCAGCGTCAATGTCTTGGTTGACGGCCGATTGTAGTTGGTTTGGGTTCATGACTGGTTGTATGCTTTTAGGGTTGAGGAAAACAGGCTTTGTGAGCAGCATCCCACGGTTAAAAGATAGCCTCATTATGGTGCAAGGAGCTTGAGTTAGATCATAAATTGATCTTTATGCTCTGCTGTTTTGCAGGGCTTTTCCAAAAAACTAGGCCATTATATTTAGAGCAGCTTAGTTCTTTGTAACTAGTTGTGCTTGCATTATGGTTATGCGTAATGGGTAAAAAGAGGGGATCTGATCGACCCGGGCGGCCTGATGATAATGTCAAAGGCTTTATAATAGCAGATCGCCAAACCGGTATTTTGGAGCGCATCCTGGATTTTGACGCGTGCAGAATAGCGGAGAATGTGGTTCCTGGCGGTTTGGTCAAGGTCAGGCCAGTGCAGGCATTTTGCCAGCGGATGAATAATTTATATATTACAACGGTGAAATCAGGTCAAAATGGGTTATACGCTTTACGATAAATTATGGAATGAGCACGTGGTTCGTACGGAAGAAGATGGTACGGCCACGCTTTATATCGACCGCCATCTGGTGCATGAGGTGACCAGTCCTCAGGCGTTTGAAGGGCTGCGTATGGCTGGCCGGAAGCTGTGGCGCCCCAGTTCCATTGTGGCAACGGCGGACCATAATACCCCGACTACGCATTGGGAGCAGGGCTATGATGGCATTCAGGACCCGATCTCCAAACAACAGATCACCACGCTGGATAAAAACATTCAGGAATATGGTGCTGCGGCCTATTTTCCTTTCATGGATCAGCGTCAGGGGATTGTGCATGTGATTGGCCCTGAAAATGGTGCCACCCTGCCCGGCATGACAGTGGTGTGTGGTGACTCGCATACCTCAACGCATGGCGCATTTGGCGCATTGGCACATGGTATTGGTACCAGCGAAGTTGAGCATGTGATGGCAACGCAGACATTGCTGGCCAAGAAGATGAAGAACATGCTGGTCAAGGTGGATGGTGTATTGCCCAAAGGATGCAGCGCGAAAGATATTGCACTGGCGGTGATCGGCAAAATCGGCACTGCAGGCGGAACTGGCTATACCATTGAGTTTGCCGGCGATGCGGTGCGGGCGCTGTCGATGGAAGGGCGCATGACATTGTGCAATATGGCGATTGAAGCCGGTGCACGCGCAGGGCTGGTGGCGGTGGATGGAAAAACCATCGACTATGTGAAGGGCCGTCCTTTAGCGCCTACAGGGGTGGCGCTGGAGCAGGCGATTACCTACTGGCGTACGCTGCATTCGGATGCCGATGCCCAATGGGATAAGGTGGTTACGCTGGATGCCAGCCAGATCATGCCACAGGTCACTTGGGGCACTTCGCCGGAAATGGTATTGCCCATTGATGCCAAAGTGCCTGATCCCGATAAAGAAAAAGATGCCGGCAAACGTGCTGGTATTGAACGCGCCTTGAGCTATATGGGGCTTGAGCCTAACAAGCCAATGGCTGATATTTATGTGGATAAGGTTTTCATTGGCTCGTGTACCAATGCACGTATTGAGGACATGCGCGAAGCGGCAGCCGTTGTCAAAAAATTAGGCCGTAAAATTGCAACTAACGTCAAGCTGGCGATGGTGGTGCCCGGTTCCGGGCTGGTGCGTGAACAGGCCGAACGGGAAGGGCTGGACCAGATTTTTAAAGCTGCCGGTTTTGAGTGGCGTGAGCCCGGATGTTCCATGTGTCTGGCGATGAATGCCGACCGGCTGGAACCGGGAGAGCGCTGTGCTTCAACGTCCAACCGGAATTTTGAAGGACGCCAGGGAGCCGGGGGACGGACCCATTTAGTGAGCCCGGCCATGGCAGCAGCGGCTGCGATAGAAGGGCATTTTGTTGATGTGCGCCGTATTGTGTAGTTGCGGATCTTTAATTTGATTTTGATTCATGCGAATGAATCGGAGGTGAGTAATGAAAAAGTACCTACTTGTTTTAATGCTTTCAGCAGCAGTTTTGGCAGGTTGTAACACAGTTGCCGGTGCTGGTAAAGATATACAGCAGGGCGGTGAAGCGATTGAGGATGCTGCCACTAAATAACGCTAAAGGCCGGAATGCAAATTCCGGCCTTTATCACATCTGATTGTGCTTTTCATGAAAGCGTTTTGTGATGCATAAGCGCTGATTGACATGGCAGATTGGCCGGTGCTGTTGTGCTGTTAACTGGTTGTGCGACAAGGCGTTGAGCCATGGAAAAATCATATTGCACGCTGGATGACCAAAGACTCAGGCAGCAAGCATCTATTTGATGCTGGTACAGTTTAACCGATAGTTCGCATCACACCACGTGAATACCGGGCGGATACAAACGCTTGTATCCAGTGTTCAGGTTCAAGACTTTCAGACCAGGGCGTGTCTATGTATCATGCCAAATGCTGCGCTACGTACAATTTTTCAAAGGGTAATAAATTACTCGATGATGCGTGCCCGGACATGGCATTTTGAAAGATTCCGTTATATTACGACTATTCTGTAATGTGCAGAGCTCACCAAAGGAGGTTAAACATGCGTTTGTTGAAAAAGACCGTGATTGCAGCCAGTTTGATGTTTGCTACCGCGCTGGCCGTTGCTCAGGCTGAAAAAGTGATTGAAGTGAACCTGGTGGATGCCGATGGCGGGAGTAAGCCCATTGGTACAGTAACCGCTGTTGATTCGCAGTATGGGCTGGTTTTAACGCCTAACCTGCAGGGGTTGGCACCGGGTGTTCATGGGTTTCATGTTCATGTGAACCCGGATTGTGGTCCGAAAGAGCAGGATGGCAAGATGGTTGCCGCGCTGGCTGCTGGCGGGCATTATGACCCTCAAAATACAGGCAAGCATGGTACCCCGTGGGGTGATGGGCACCTGGGTGATTTGCCGCCGCTGTATGTTGCAGCAGATGGTACTGCAGTAACCCCGGTTCTGGCTCCGCGCTTGAAGGTGGCGGATCTGGATGGCCGTTCTATCATGGTGCATGCCGGTGGCGAGAACTATTCCGATCATCCGGCACCTCTGGGTGGCGGCGGAGCCCGTGTTGCGTGTGGTGTGGTGAAATAATTACCTGCGCGATCAAATAATTCGCTGTTTATCACAGCAAAGGGGCGGTAACGCCTCTTTGCTTTTTTGTTTGTCCATTTGTTGTTAGCGAGCGACATTCTTGAGCAAGCAACAAAGTGACAAAAGTATGAAAAAATAGCACTCTTATTGATTTGCGTTTCAATAGCAGGCATGTACTCAGGTATATTGATACATTCGTACATGCAATTCATCTTATTTTTCAAGAGAGATATCAGGCATCATGCAAGCTTTTACCAAACACACGGGCATTGTGGCGCCGATGGACAGAGCGAATGTCGATACGGATGCAATTATTCCGAAGCAGTTTCTGAAATCGATTAAACGCACTGGTTTTGGCCCCAACCTGTTTGATGAATGGCGTTATCTGGACCATGGAGAGCCTGGGCAGGATCCGGCTTCACGCCGGCCCAACCCTGATTTTGTGCTGAACCAGCCGCGTTACCAGGGTGCGTCTATTCTGGTGGCGCGTGAAAATTTCGGCTGTGGCTCCTCGCGTGAGCATGCGCCATGGGCGCTGGAGCAATATGGTTTCAGGGCGATCATTGCGCCGAGTTTTGCCGATATTTTCTTTAACAACTGTTTTAAAAACGGACTGCTGCCGATTGTTCAGCCCGATGCGGTGGTGGATGCCTTGTTTCACGAGGTGTATGCCTTTAGCGGCTACCAGTTAACGATTGACTTGGAGCAGCAAAAAATCATCAAACCCGATGGTTCGGCGCTTGGTTTTGACGTGCAGCCATTTCGCAAATACTGTTTATTGAACGGTTTTGATGATATCGGGCTGACGTTGCGCCATGCGGATGAAATCCGCTCTTATGAGGCCAACCGTCTGGCGCAGAAGCCGTGGCTGGCAGCCAAATGGCTTGGATGATTTTAATACCCTGTTTTTGTATTTTTTCTTTATAGAAAGGTCAGCATGAAAGTCGCAGTATTGGCAGGGGATGGTATTGGTGCAGAAATTGTTGCAGAGGCCGTGAAGGTGCTCAAAGCAACCGGGGTGCCATTGTCATTTGAAGAAGCTCTGGTAGGGGGCGTTGCTTACGCGGCCACGGGCCATCCGCTGCCGCCTGAAACGCTCAAGCTGGCAATGCAAAGCGATGCCGTTTTGTTTGGGGCGGTCGGGGACTTTAAATATGACCATCTGGAACGTGCTTTGCGTCCTGAACAGGCTATTTTGGGCCTGCGTAAAAATATGGGGTTGTTTGCCAACTTCCGCCCGGCGATCTGTTACAGCGAACTGGCTCAGGCGTCCACGTTGCGCCCGGAAATCGTTGGTGGGCTTGACCTGCTGATTGTGCGCGAACTGACAGGCGATATTTACTTTGGCCAGCCCAGAGGACGACGCACGGCAAGCGATGGCGCTTTCCCGGGAACGGATGAGGCATTTGATACGATGCGCTACAGCCGCCCGGAAGTGGAGCGCATTGCGCATGTGGCATTTCAGGCCGCACGCAAACGGCGTAAAAAGCTGCTGAGCGTGGATAAAGCGAATGTTCTGGAAACATCTCAGTTCTGGCGCGATATCATGATTGAAGTGCATCAACAGTATCCGGATGTGGAGCTGGAGCACATGTACATTGACAATGCGGCGATGCAACTGGTGCGTGACCCGAAGCGGTTGGATGTGATTGTTACTGGCAATATGTTTGGCGATATTCTGTCTGATGAGGCATCGATGTTGACAGGCTCTATCGGCATGCTGCCTTCGGCGTCTCTCAATGACAAGCAACAGGGCTTGTATGAGCCCAGCCATGGTTCGGCGCCCGACATTGCCGGCAAAGGCATAGCCAATCCGCTGGCAACAATTTTGTCGGCAGCGATGATGCTGCGGTTTTCTCTGAACCAGGCGGCAGTGGCAGACCGGATTGAGGCGGCAGTGCGTTCCGTCATTGCATCCGGCTTGCGCACGGCGGATATTTATTCCGAAGGCACCACCCGGGTGGGAACTGCGGAAATGGGCGATGCTGTTGTAACGGCGCTAAAAACACAGGCAAGCTGAGAATTTTGACAGGACATTGCGTGCTGTTTGCGCTTGTTAAGGTTGCGGTAAACCCGATAGAGTCAGATAATCAACAGACGCATGTCAAAGGTTGAAAGGTGTAACATGAAACTGGTAGGTTTTGTCGGCTGGCGCGGTATGGTCGGCTCGGTAT
This sequence comes from Saezia sanguinis, assembly GCF_963921665.1. Classification (NCBI taxonomy): domain Bacteria; kingdom Pseudomonadati; phylum Pseudomonadota; class Betaproteobacteria; order Burkholderiales; family Saeziaceae; genus Saezia; species Saezia sanguinis. Next base: position 32,604 of record NZ_CAWUGC010000008.1, on the reverse strand, counting down.
TGATGCAACGCATGCAGGATGAAGGTGATTTTGCGCACATTGAACCTGTATTCTTTTCAACGTCCAATGCAGGGGGCAAGGCACCCCAGTGGGCTAAAAATGAGACTAAACTGTACGATGCACATGACATCGACAGTTTGAAGCGTTGTGAAATTATTGTGACCTGCCAGGGCGGCGATTACACAACCGCCGTTTTTGACAAACTGCGTGCTGCCGGCTGGAAAGGGCACTGGATTGATGCGGCCTCTACACTGAGGATGCGTGATGACTCGGTGATCGTGCTCGACCCGGTCAACATGCCTACCATTAAAAATGCCCTGGCTAAGGGCGGCGTGAACTGGGTTGGCGGCAACTGCACCGTCAGTTGCATGCTGATGGGCGTGGGCGCTTTATTCAAGGCTGGTCTGGTGGAATGGATGAGCACGCAGACCTACCAGGCGGCTTCGGGTGGCGGTGCCCAGCATATGCGCGAACTGCTGAACCAGTTTGGCATTTTGAATGCTGCGGTGAAAGACAAGCTGGCAGACCCGAAAAGCGCGATTCTGGAAATTGACCGCCAGGTGATTGAAACCCAGCGTGGCCTGTCTGCCGAACAGACGGCACAGTTTGGTGTGCCACTGGCCGGTTCGCTGATCCCATGGATCGACAAGGATCTGGGCAATGGAGAAAGCCGCGAAGAATGGAAAGGCATGGCCGAAACCAACAAGATTCTGGGGCTGGCGCAAAATGCGGCAGTTCCGGTAGATGGTTTCTGTGTGCGTATTGGTGCCATGCGCTGCCATAGCCAGGCGCTGACCTTCAAGCTGAAGAAGGATGTACCACTGGCTGATATTGAAGCCATGCTGGCTGCGGATAACCAGTGGGTAAAAGTGGTTCCCAATACAAGAGAAGCCACCATGAAGGATCTGACGCCGGTGGCGGTGACCGGAACACTGACGATTCCGGTGGGTCGTCTGCGCAAGCTGAAAATGGGCCCTGAGTACCTGGGCGCGTTCACCATTGGTGACCAGTTATTGTGGGGCGCAGCGGAACCTTTGCGCCGTATGCTATTGATTTTGCTTGGGTGATTTATCGGTCAATTTATCGGTCATCGGGGTGAAAAAACAGTAAAATGTTGCACAAATACCAATTCAGGGGCTTGGAAAACCTGAATTTTGTGCAGTTTTAGTATGTGTAAGCTTGCATGTGAGTGTATGCTATAGGGGTATAAGAATTGGTCGGCCATTCGTGGCCGGCTGAAAATTTGATAAACATGATAAAGAGGGACCTTCTTGTGAACGCAATCAGCTCGAAGAATCGGGGGGTGCAGGGGCAGCCTGCAAAGAAGCATTGGCGTGTAACTTCTGCTGCGTTGGCGGTGGCACTACTGGCGGGCGGCTGGTCGTTTTCTGCTCAGGCACTGGTTCTGGGGCAGATTCGTGTCAACTCTGCTTTAGGTGAGCCGTTGCAGGCGGAAGTGCCTATCACGCAGTTGAATGCGGATGAAGCGGCCTCCTTACAGGTGCGGCTGGCCAGCCCAGGCGACTTCAGCAGCCGTGGACTGATTTACAGCAGTGCCATGTCTGCTATTAAAGTGTCTTTCCAGCAAACGGGCAATACAACAGCTGTGATCAGACTCAGCAGCATGCGCCCGGTGCAGGATCCGTTCATTGACCTGCTGCTGGACGTGTCATGGCGTACAGGCAGCATGCAGCGCAGCTATACCATGCTGGTGGATCCGCCGGCATCGGTGACTACTTCCAGCGCTGCAGCACCGGCGCCGCAGGTTTCTGCATTACAGCCTGCCGCAGTGACATCAGCACAACCAACCACATCTGCTCAGGCAACATCACCGGCTGCACCGGTACGCCCAAGTGCCGTATCCGGTGATGATGTGATTCGCGAAAGAATTGTAGCGCCTTCCCAGGCTGGACAGGCAGCAACCGTGCAGCCGAGCCAGGGCGGGCGGGTAGCTCCTGCTGCGCCAGCACCTCAGCGGCAGGCTACGCCTCAACAGCCGCGTCCGCAGCCGGCACCAGTTGCTGGCGGTGACCAGTGGACTGTCAAAGTTGCCCGGGGCCAGACGCTGGGGCAGATTGCTTCAGCCATGAAACCGGCAGGCGTTTCCAATGAGCAAATGCTGATTGCCTTGTTTCGGGCCAACCCGGGTGCGTTCATCAATAGAAATATCAACTGGGTGAAGGCTGGCGCAACTTTGCGCATACCGAGTGAAAGTGAAATTGCATCAATCAGCCAGGCGGAAGCACGCAGCCAGGTGAGCCAGCATGCACGTCAATTCAATGACTACCGCACCCAGGTAGCTAGGGGTTCGGCTCCTGTGCGCAGTGCGGATAGCACAACAAGGACAACCGGTGGTGATGTGACGCCACAGCCTGTGCAGCCTGCACAACCTGCACAACCGATTGATCAGCTGCAGATTTCAAGTGCCCAGGCTCCGCAGGATACACAGCGGGCAGGACAGCAACAGGCTGCAAATGCCGAAGCACGCCGTACAGAAATTGCCTCTAATACAGACGACCTGAGGCGTGCTCAGGATGCACTGAACAATACACCTGTAGCAGTTGCTCCTACGCAGCAGCCTGCTGTAGTAACGCCTGCACCGCAGCCAGCGCCACAACCTGTGCCACAAACGCAGCCGCCGCTGGTGGTGGACCCTGTACCACAACCTGAGCCGGTGCCTGATACTGTGCCACAGCCAGATCCGGTACCTGATCCCGTACCACAACCTGAGCCTGTGCCTGAAGTTGTGCCACAACCTGAGCCGGTACCACAGCCGCAGCCAACGCCTGCAACTACGACACCGCGGCCCGCCCCGGCAGCCGTTGTAGCACCGGTTGTGCCGCCGGAAAAAAGTCTGATTGACCAGCTGATGGATAACCCCCTGATTCCGGTGGGTGGTCTGGCAGTGATTGCTTTGATTGCCTTTGCAGGCGTCAAACTGGCGCGTCGTAAAAAGAACGAGGATGATGATCTGGATGATGATGTTCCTGAGTCCACTTCACAGATAGATTCGTTCTTTGCTGACAATATCAGCCAGCAGGGTGCCGGAGCCAGCATGCTGGATCAGTCTTCCAGCCTGTATGCAGCCAGCCAGCTTGATACCAATGCCGATGTTGATCCGGTACAGGAAGCTGATGTGTATCTGGCTTATGGGCGCGATGAGCAGGCGGCAGAAATTCTGCGCGACGCATTGCAATCAGATCCTAACCGTATTGCATTGCATACGAAGCTGTGTGAAGTGTATGCTCGCCAGGGTAAAGTGGCCCAGTTTGATGACCAGGCATCGCAATTGCGCGCCCTGACATCCGGACGGGGCAATGACTGGGTGAAAATTGCCAAGTTAGGGCATAGTATTTCCCCGACCAACTCGCTTTACTCCGATGCGATTGAAACGAAAAACATGAATAGCGGCGGCAGCGGTGGCGGTGGGTTTGCGCCTCAGTTTGCCCCGGCTCCCAACGCCAGCGAACCGGAAGCACCAGTCAGCCGTCCGGCGCAGAGTGCACCGCAAGCCAGTGCACCATCTGCGGCAGACAGCAGTGCAGCTCAGGCACAACCGCATGCCGGTTATGATCTTTCCGGTCTTTCGCTTGACCTGCCAGATGATGCACCGGGCAGCAGCCAGGCTGCACCTTCATCGATTCCTGATGAAGATGAAGGCCCTGCAACCCGTCTGGCTCTGGCAGAGGAGTTCCTGGCGATTGGCAATACCGATGATGCCAAGGAAATTGTGCAGGAAGTCCTGTCTGAAAATCCGTCGCAGGAAGTTCAGGCACGTGCAAAAGCGCTGCTTGATCAGACTTGATTCAAAAGCATATGTTTTGAAACTGGGGGGCTTGGCCCCCCTTTTATTTGGAGAGAACTTTGCGTATTGCAATGGGTATCAGTTACGCCGGGACTGCTTACCAGGGGTGGCAGAGCCAGCCTAGCGGAATCACGGTGCAGGACACACTGGAGCGGGCGTTGCAGTCATTCATGGCCGTACCGGATGAGGCAGCCGTGAGGACAATGTGTGCTGGCCGTACCGATGCAGGTGTGCATGCACTGAATCAGGTTATCCATTTTGATACCCGAGTGGAGCGAGATTCTTTTTCCTGGGTGCGCGGGACCAACCGCTTTTTACCTTCTGACATTGCTGTACAGTGGTGCCAAACCGTGCCGGACAGTTTTCACTCCCGTAACAGTGCCATTGGGCGGCGTTATGTCTATATTGTGCTGGAGTCTCCTGTGCGACCTTCTGTCGAGTCTCAGCGTGTCGGATGGAGCTGGCGGCCTTTAAGCGGTGATGCGATGCGTGAGGCGGCTGCATTGCTGGAAGGGGAGCATGATTTCAGCGCATTCCGTTCGTCCGAGTGCCAAGCGCTGACGCCTGTAAAGCATTTGCGGCGAATTCACATTGAACAGCGCGGTGCTTACTGGCGTTTTGAGTTTGAAGCCAATGCTTTTCTGCATCATATGGTACGCAACCTGATGGGCTGCCTGATTGCTGTCGGTACAGGCAGCCAGGCGCCGCAATGGGTTGAGAAGGTACTGGCCGGTAAAAAGAGGGAGTTTGCTGCGCCTACTTTTGCTGCTGATGGCTTGTATTTTGCCGGGCCGCAATACGATCCGAAATGGGGGTTGCCACAAGAGGTGGCTGCTTTGAGCTGGTTGCCTTGAATTAAGGATGGGCTGATGCACGGCGCCGTCCAAAAAGCCGTTTTTGTTGATAAAACAGGCATAACCTGAGTTGCAGTGTTGATATCACTGTAAATTGATCTGCTGTGTTATTTCATTTTGTTGTAACATAGACAAAACGTACATGAGCGATAGATATCAGTGGCTTGATTAAAATAGCCTTGTCGGCGTGGTTCGATCAGAAAAGTTTCTGTTTGAGAGGGAAGATCATGCAGGGTCAGACGGGAAGTTTGAATAGCGGTTGATTAGGCATTAAGAGTTTTCTGCTCTGGAAAGGTTTGCAGCCCGACCGTATACGGGTAAACTGGCTTTTGCTGGTGTGGGCTATCAGATTCAATTATCAGACAATATCAAAATATCGAAAATGACTGAAAGGCGGTCTTAGCTGATGGACATCATAGAAAAAAGATTGCGTCGTACGCGCATTAAGATTTGTGGATTGACTCGCGAAGAAGATGTGGATGCAGCAGTGGCGGCTGGTGCTGATGCGGTGGGATTTATTCTGTACCGTGAAAGTCCGCGGGTCATCAGTGTGGAGCGTGCCTTGGAGCTGTCAAAACGGCTGCCGCCGTTTGTTACCCCTGTGGTTCTGTTCGTGAACGCCAAGGTGCATGAAATATTGCTGGTGCAGGAGAATATTCCCAACGCGACATTTCAGTTTCACGGCGATGAGGAGCCTTATTGGTGTGAAAGCTGGGGGCGCCCCTTCCTGAAGGGCATTCGTGTACATTCTGATACAGATTTGGTAAAATTGTCGCAAGATTATGCTTCGGCTCAGGCACTGGTGCTTGATTCTGACAGTAAAGCATATGGCGGTTCTGGGAAGGTGTTCGATTGGTCACTTATACCTCACGATATAGGCGTTCAGGCCGTTTTGTCTGGTGGATTAAATGCTGCAAATGTGAAGCAGGCTATTCTGCAGGTACAGCCGTGGGCTGTTGATGTATGTACCGGGGTGGAGGTGTCTCCAGGTATTAAGGATGCCAAAGCCATTCAGCATTTTGTACAGTCGGTCCGTGTAGCGGATGCCTGTCTTTTCGAGAATTGAATAATTTCCATGAAAGCTTATGAACTGCCCGATGCCAACGGGCATTTTGGCCCCTATGGGGGCGTTTTTGCGGCTGAAACTTTGCGTCACGCGCTTGATGAGTTGACTGCTGCCTATACCCGTTATAAAAATGATCCGGATTTTCTGGCGGAATACCATGATGAACTGCTTCATTATGTAGGCCGACCTACGCCGGTATACCATGCCAAGCGCATGAGCCGCGAGCTTGGTGGTGCGCAGATCTATTTAAAACGGGAAGACCTCAACCACACGGGCGCGCACAAGGTTAACAATGTCATTGGTCAGGCGCTACTGGCTCGCCGTATGGGCAAACCGCGTATCATTGCCGAAACTGGCGCTGGGCAGCATGGCGTGGCAACTGCCACGATCGCAGCGCGTTTTGAACAGCAGTGTATTGTCTACATGGGCGCGGAGGATATCAAACGCCAGGCTGCCAATGTGTACCGCATGAAACTGCTGGGGGCGGAGGTGGTTCCTGTGGAATCCGGCAGCAAAACCCTGAAAGATGCGCTGAACGAGGCGATGCGTGACTGGATGTCGAATGTAGAGGATACGTTTTACATCATCGGTACGGTTGCCGGACCGCACCCTTATCCCATGCTGGTACGGGATTTTCAGCGTGTGATCGGAGATGAGTGTCTGCAACAGATGCCCGAATATGCTGGCCGGCAGCCGGATGTGGTGATTGCCGCTGTTGGCGGTGGCAGCAATGCAATGGGCATTTTTTATCCCTATATTCCGTACGAAAATGTACGTCTGTTGGGCGTGGAGGCCGCCGGAGACGGACTCGAAACCGGTCGTCATGCGGCTTCTTTGACGCTGGGTGTTCCGGGTGTACTGCATGGCAACCGGACTTACCTGCTGCAGGATGAAAACGGCCAGATCATTGAGGCGCACTCGGTGAGTGCCGGGCTGGATTATCCCGGTGTCGGGCCGGAACATGCATGGCTGAAAGACAGCGGTCGTGCCGACTATGTCAGCATTACCGATGAAGAGGCGCTGCATGCGTTCCATTATCTGTGCCGCACAGAAGGCATCATTCCGGCGCTGGAATCCAGCCACGCGGTGGCACAGGCGATGAAAATAGCACCTGCCATGCGTTCCGACCAGATTCTGCTGGTGAACCTTTCAGGACGAGGCGATAAAGACATTCATACCGTGGCCGAGCGCGCGGGTATGCAACTGGCCTGAAAGGATTACACATCATGAGTCGTATATCTACTGCTTTTAAGCAATTGCAGGCCAATGGGCGTAAAGCGCTGATTCCTTATATCACGGCAGGCGATCCTTATGCCGATATCACACCGGATCTGATGCATGCGCTGGTCAGCGCGGGTGCCGATGTGATTGAGGTCGGGGTGCCTTTTTCCGACCCGATGGCCGATGGCAGGGTCATTCAGCGTGCCAGTGAGCGTGCTTTGGCCAAAGGCATGAATCTGGCGAATGTGCTGGAAATTGTCCGCATTTTCCGCCAAAAAGACCAGCAGACCCCGGTGGTGCTGATGGGGTATGCCAACCCGGTGGAGTTTTATGACCACCGCCATGGCGAGAACCGTTTTGCGCAGGATGCCGCCGCTGCCGGTGTAGATGGTGTGCTGATCGTTGACTATCCGCCTGAGGAATCGCACCAATTTGCCAAACAGTTAAAATTGCACGGTCTGGACCAGATTTTTCTGCTTGCCCCCACCTCGACAGAGGAGCGTATTGCGCAGGTGGGCAAACTGGCATCGGGTTACGTGTATTATGTCTCTCTGAAAGGGGTGACCGGGGCCGCCAGTTTGAATACGGATTCGGTTTCGGCGTTCATGCCCCGTATCAGAGAACATGTGCATGCACCTGTCTGCGTGGGGTTTGGCATTCGTGACGCAGCCAGTGCAAAAGCCGTTGCAGCAGTTTCTGATGGTGCGGTGGTAGGTTCACGCCTGATCGAGCTGATTGAAAAACAGCCGCGAGATCAGGTTCTACCAGTGGCGCAGGCCTTTATCGCGGAACTGCGCCAGGCTCTGGATTCAAAATAACAGGTACATACATACCGTAGTAGTCACACTGAAAGAGGTTGATTGATGAGCTGGTTAGATAAAATATTGCCTCCCAAAATTCTGCAAACCTCTCCAGAGGACAGGCGATCCATTCCGGAAGGACTCTGGTTCAAATGCCCTAAATGCGAAACGGTACTGTATCGCAGTGATCTGGAGAAAAACCTGAATGTATGCCCGCAGTGCGGGCATCACCAGCGCATGGGTTCCAGGGCACGGCTGGATGCCATGCTGGATGCCGATGGGCGGGTTGAGATCGGGCAGAGAATTTTGCCGATGGATGCCCTGAAGTTCAAAGATACCAAAAAGTACCCGGACCGCCTGAAAGCAGCGACTGAAAGCACAGGTGAAACGGATGCACTGGTGGTGATGCGTGGCAGCATTAAAAGCCTGCCTGCGGTGGTTGCATGCTTTGAGTTTGACTTCATGGGCGGTTCTATGGGTTCGGTGGTGGGTGAGCGCTTTGTAGAAGGCGTGCACGCAGCCGTTGAGCAAAAAGTACCGTTCATCAGTTTTTCTGCAACAGGTGGCGCACGTATGCAGGAGGGCCTGTTAAGCCTGATGCAGATGGCTAAGACCAATGCAGCGCTGACGCAACTGGGTAAGCTCGGGCTGCCTTATATCAGTGTGCTGACCGACCCGACCATGGGCGGTGTTTCGGCCAGCTTTGCATTTGTGGGTGATGTGGTGATTGCCGAGCCGGGCGCGTTGATCGGTTTTGCCGGTCCGCGTGTGATTGAAAACACGGTGCGTGAAAAACTGCCCGAAGGGTTTCAGCGTGCAGAGTTTCTGCTGGACAAGGGCGCGATTGACATGATCTGCGATCGCCGTCAGTTACGCGATACGATTGCCAGCCTGTTAACCATGCTGCAGAAAATACCGGCGGAAGCAGCTGCGTGATCTGATCTGGATTCAGCGTTCCAGCCATTGGTAAAAAGGACCCTTCAGGGTCCTTTTTTATGGAGATGGGAAATAGATCATCTCATCAAATAATTCACAATGATCAGGAGTACCTGCAGAATGATCAGCACAATGAACGGGCTTAAATCCAGCCCTCCAATGGAGGGAATGACCTTGCGCACCGGATTGACCAAAGGGACGCTTAACTGCTGTGTCAGCCCGTAAAAGGGGTGATTCGGCTGCAGCCAGGACAGGATGGCGTTGAGCAAAACAATCAGGCTGAGCAGGTACAGCATGAGCTTGATGACGTTGAGCAGTGCAAAGAACAAAAGCAGGAAAATACCGTGCAATGGACTGGAAATGGCAACAGCGGCTGTATCCTGTGAGAGGTAAATGGCCGTCCAGAGAATCAGGAAATGCAGCAGGCTGCATAAATAGGCTGCCAGAAAGGAAGAGAGATCAAAACGCTGTATACGGGGCAGAATGCGTTGCAGTGGGAGTACCAGCCAGTTGGTCAGCCTGATAATGCCCTGCCCGACAGGGTTCATGAAGGATGCTTTGACCAACTGCATATACAGGCGCAGCAGGCACAGGATGGCAAACAGGTCAAATACGACATTCAGTAAAAAGGCGAGAATATTCAGTAGCAGGGTCATATGGCCGGTAGGTGTGTGTATGGGACGTATGTGCGCAATGGTTGGACCAAACATAAATACTAACACAGTTGATTTTGTATTTTTACCTGTCAGGATTTGTGACTTTCGCATGATTGGGCACTTCATGAGCGCATTGTGGTCGTTGCAGACAAGTGCTGTAAATTTATCCAGATAGTTCTACAATATTCAGCCTGACCAGTATATGTATTTCTAAAGCCTTGTATGAGCACATCAGCCAAAAAAGACAACAGTCAAAAAGATATTCATATCCGCGGCGCACGCCAGAATAACCTCAAGCGGGTTGATCTTGATATTCATACGGGGGAACTGACGGTGGTCACCGGGCCAAGTGGTTCGGGAAAGTCCAGCCTCGTGTTTGATACGCTGTATGCGGAAGGGCAGCGCCGCTATGTGGAAACATTCAGTGCTTATGCGCGCCAGTTTTTGGACCGTATGGACAGGCCTGCGGTGGATGCGGTAGAGGGAGTGCCACCTGCCATTGCCATTGACCAGACCAATCCGGTACGGACATCGCGCTCCACAGTAGGCACCATGACGGAGCTGAACGACCATTTCAAGCTGCTGTTTGCGCGTGCGGCGCATTTGTTTGACCGCGTTACGGCACAATCTGTCAAGCATGACAATGTGCAGTCGATTCAGCACGAGCTGGAGCGCAGGGCGCAGCAGGCCGGAAACCCGCGCGTGGTACTGACTTTTCCGGTGGAGTTGCCGTCCAATGTGAGCGAGGCGGAGGTGGAGCAGTGGCTGTCGGTGAGCGGGTTTACGCGCGTTCAGGCTGAGCGTGAGGTTGCAACACTGACCGGTCCGCGCAAGCTGTTGGATGTGGTGGCGGACCGTTTCCGCATAGACAATGTAGAGCCGGCACGGGTGGCTGAAGCCATTGAAACCTGTCTGAAACGCGGCGGCCGTTTGAATGTGTATGCCTTGCCTGAAAACGCTGAAGATGAATCTGGTGAAAAAGAGCCGGATATCTGGCGTTTCTCCAGCGGGCTGCATTGCCCTGAGAGTGATCTGACATATTCGGAGCCGACATCCTCCCTGTTTTCATTCAACTCGGCTTATGGTGCGTGCGAATCGTGCCGTGGGTTCGGGCGGGTTATTGGTGTGGACTGGGGGCTGGTGATTCCCGATGAAAAACTGACCTTGCGTGGCGGCGCGGTCAAGCCGGTTCAGACGCCAGCGTGGTCTGAGATACAGGATGATTTGTTGCGCTATGCGGCGGTTGCAGGCATACCGCGTGATACTTCCTGGAGCCAGTTGACGGATGCCCAGAAAAAGTGGGTGATTGACGGCACGCCCGACTTCAAGGAGGGCAACTGGAACAAGCAGTGGTATGGCATCCGCCGGTTTTTTGAATATCTGGAAAGTAAGTCATACAAAATGCACATCCGTGTGCTGCTTTCCAAATACCGCAGTTATACCACCTGCCCGGTCTGTCAGGGCGCGCGCCTGAAAACGGAAGCGCTGTTGTGGCGTGTGGGCAGCAAAGAGCAAGCGGATGCCGTGCTGGCACCGGAAAAACGGTTTATGCCCGCAGGTGTGCAATGGAGCCATAAGCAGCTCGAGGCATTGCCGGGACTATCTTTACATGACCTGATGCTGCTGCCGATAGAGCGGCTGTACCGCTTTATCAATCTGGCGTTTCCCGTTTTAAAAAAGCAGCAGGCAACGGATACAGAGAAAGACCCGCTGCAACTGCTGTACGACGAAATTCGTACGCGTTTGCAGTACCTGTGTGATGTGGGCATTGGTTATCTGACGCTGGACCGGCAAAGCCGGACACTTTCGGGCGGTGAGGTGCAGCGTATCAACCTGACGACCGCGCTGGGCACTTCGCTGGTCAATACGCTGTTTGTGCTGGACGAGCCCAGCATTGGCCTGCACCCGCGCGATATGAACCGCATCATTGAAGCGATGCACCGTTTGCGCAATGCAGGCAATACGCTGGTGGTGGTGGAACATGACCCGGCCGTGATGCTGGCGGCCGACCGGGTGCTGGATATGGGCCCGGGGCCGGGAGAAAACGGTGGCCAGATTGTATTTGACGGCACACCCAAAGCGTTGCGCAAGGCCGATACGCTGACCGGCGTTTATCTGGGGGGGCGAAAGCATATTGGGGTGGGCGTCAGACGCCTGGTGACAGAAGGAACACCCCGCCTGATTTTGCAGGGCGCGCGCGAGCATAACCTGAAAGATATTGATGTGGAGTTTCCACTGCATTGTCTGACCACGGTAACCGGCGTTTCGGGTTCCGGCAAATCCACATTGATTCAGGATGTGCTGTATCCGGCGCTATGTCGCGGCCTGGGGAAAGCGACGGAAACCCCCGGCGTGCATGACCAGCTGCTGGGGGCAGACTGGCTGGCCGATGCGGTTTTTGTGGACCAGTCTCCTATCGGCAAGACGGCACGCAGCAATCCGGCCAGTTATGTCGGTGCATGGGATGCCATCCGTTCGCTGTTTGCCCAGACGCCCCTGGCGCGTGAGCGTGGTTATACGGCGTCCAAGTTCAGCTTTAACAGCGGCGATGGCCGCTGCCCCACCTGCGGCGGCTCAGGCTTTGAGCATGTGGAAATGCAGTTTCTGAGCGATGTGTATTTGCGCTGCCCAGACTGTGACGGCAAACGTTACCGGCCGGAGGTGCTGGAGGTGACCCTGATGCGGGGTGGCCGTGATTACACGGTGGCTGATGTGCTGGACCTGACGGTGAGCGAGGCTTCGCAGGTGTTTGCGCAGGATGCAGAAGTCGGCCGCGTGTTGCAGCCGATTGTCGATGTCGGGCTGGAATACGTTAAGCTGGGGCAGCCGGTACCAACACTGTCGGGTGGTGAGGCACAGCGTTTGAAACTGGCTGGCTTTTTGGCGCAGGCAACATCGGGCAAGCTCAGCTCACGCAGCGCCACGGCACAAAAGCTGGCTAAAAAAGGGACGCTGTTTTTGTTTGACGAGCCAACCACTGGACTGCATTTTGATGACATTGCCAAACTGATGCGGGCTTTCCGTAAATTGCTGGACGCCGGGCACAGCATCATTCTGATTGAACATAACCTGGATGTGATTCGCGCCTCAGACTGGCTGATTGATTTGGGGCCAGAGGGTGGAGATGCGGGCGGGCAGGTGGTATGCACAGGCACGCCGGAAGCGGTAAAAGCCTGCCGCGATTCTTATACCGGGCAGGCGCTCAAAGCGTATGAACAGGCTTTGGGTTCCGGCGATATGCATGTGGCTGAAGGGCAGGTTGCGAAATACCTGCTGACATTGGAAGACCAGAAACAGGCACACGCTGCTGCGCATAATGAAATTGAAGTGGTGAATGCGCGTGAGCATAATTTGAAGTCACTCTCGGTGGATATTCCGCGCGGCGTATTCAATGTGATTACCGGCGTTTCCGGTTCCGGCAAGTCGACGCTGGCATTTGACATTGTGTTTGGCGAAGGGCAGCGGCGCTATCTGGAATCGCTCAATGCCTATGCACGCTCCATTGTGCAACCGGCAGGCCGTGCCGAGGTGGATGCGGTGTATGGCATTCCGCCGACGGTGGCCATTGAGCAACGCCTTTCGCGTGGTGGACAGAAAAGCACGGTGGGTACCGCCACGGAAGTATGGCACTATCTGCGCCTGCTGTATGTGAAACTGGGTGTGCAGCACTGTATTCATGATGATACAGCGGTGGAGCCGCAGACGGCTGAAAAGATTGCCGCCCAACTGTTGACGCGTTACCGCGGGCAGCACATTGGTTTGCTGTCGCCCTTGGTGATGAACCGCAAGGGTGTCTATACGGATCTGGCAGACTGGGCAAAGAACCAGGGATATACGCACCTGCGTGTGGATGGCGAGTTTTTGCCTACGGCTAAATTTCCACGGCTGGACCGCTATAAGGAACATACACTGGAGTTGCCGGTTGCCGATGTGCATGTGAAGCCACAGAATGAAACATACCTGCGTGATGCCTTGCGCAAAACACTGGAGCATGGAAAAGGCATTGCGCATGTGCTTGATGACCTGACCGGTTTGCAGCAGGCCATGCGCGACAGCTCATCTGCCGCCCGTATTGGGCATGTGCATGTGTTTTCAACCAAACGGGCCTGCCCGGTATGCGGCACCAGTTATCCTGAGCTTGATCCGCGTTTATTTTCCTACAACAGCAAGCATGGCTGGTGCCCCGATTGTGTGGGAACGGGTTTGCGTTTGAACAAGGACCAGCGTAAAGCGTATGACGATTCCATCGTTGCGCAGGATGATAACAGGGGCCGCGAACGCAGTTTTGCCGAGCCTGAAGTGGATGGTGTTGGCGATGAAGTGTGCCCGAGCTGCCATGGCACCAGACTGAATGTGCAGGCCCGTAATGTGTTGTTTGCCGGGGTTACCATTACCGAGCTGGCGCAGCTTTCGGTAACCGATATGCGGAACTGGGTGCAGGCGTTGCAGTTGCATGGACGCGATGCAGAGATTGCCCGCGACCTGTTGCCCGAGATTGAAAGCCGGCTGGATTTTCTGGAAGAGGTCGGCCTGGGTTATTTGACGCTGGATCGTGGTGCGCCTACGCTGTCAGGCGGTGAGGCGCAGCGTATCCGGCTGGCAGCGCAGTTGGGCAGCAATCTGCAGGGCGTATGCTATGTGCTGGATGAGCCGACCATTGGCCTGCACCCGCGCGATAACCGGATTCTGCTGAAAGCATTGCATTCGCTGAGCGATAAGGGTAATACGCTGATGGTGGTGGAGCACGATGAGGAAACGATTCGTGCGGCTGACCATATCATTGATATCGGGCCTGGTGCGGGTACGCGTGGCGGTCGCGTTATTGCACAGGGAAGCATGGCGGATCTGGCGGCGCAGCCGGATTCTGTAACCGGGCGCTATCTGGCGCATCCGCTGAAACACCCGATGCATGAGCGCCGCAAAGTGGATGCGCAGACGTTGGAGAACGAGTCGGTCTATCTGCGTGATGCGATGATGCATAACCTGCGCCATGTGGATATTGCCGTGCCGCTGAAACGGCTGGTGGCCATTACCGGTGTGTCAGGGTCAGGCAAATCGACGCTGGCACGTGATGTTCTGCTGAGCAACCTGCACATGGCCGTGAATAGCAAAGGCAAGCCGCATTGGCAGCATTGTCAGGGGATTGACCACTATGAGCGGGTGGACCGGGTGCTTGAAGTGGATCAGACACCGATTGGTAAAACGCCGCGCTCATGTCCGGCGACCTATATCGGTTTTTGGGATACCGTGCGCAAGTTGTTCGCTGATACGCTGGAAGCCAAGGCACGCGGCTATGGCCCGGGACGCTTTTCTTTCAATACCGGCGAAGGACGCTGCCCGGGGTGCGACGGGCAGGGCATGCGCACGATTGAAATGAACTTTCTGCCTGATGTGAAAGTCCCATGTGAGATTTGCCATGGCGTGCGTTTCAACCCCGAAACGCTGGCGGTAACTTGGCGAGGCAAAAACATTGGTGAAGTGTTGCAGATGGAGGTGGATGAAGCGGTGGCGTTTTTTGCCTCCATGCCTGCCATCAGCCATCCGTTGCAGTTGCTCAAGGATGTTGGGCTGGGTTACCTGACGCTGGGGCAGCCGTCACCCACACTTTCTGGCGGTGAGGCGCAGCGCATTAAACTGGTAACCGAACTGAGCAAAGTCCGCGATGATGTGACGCGGCGTGGCAACCGCACGCCACATACGTTTTATGTGCTGGATGAGCCGACCGTAGGGCTGCACATGGCCGATATTGAAAAACTGATTCATGTGCTGCACCGGCTGACGGATGCGGGGCATACGGTGCTGGTGATTGAGCATGACCTGGATGTGGTGGCCGAGGCCGACTGGGTGATCGACATGGGGCCGGAAGGCGGTTCCGGTGGCGGCCTTGTGGTTGCAACCGGTACGCCGGAGCAGGTCATGGCAACCAAAGATTCTCATACCGGAGAGGCGCTGAAAACGGTGCTGCGGCGGCGTTAAGCCGCGGCAGCTTGCCGCTGGCGGCATTTATGCTTCAGGTGCAAACATGGCCATGACCTGCGCTTCTGTCATGGTCTGTGTGGGGTTGGCAAAGCTGAAATATGCGGGTTTGCGGTCAATGTAGATTTGCGAGACAAACTGCACCTGGTCGTCCTGGATATCGTCCAGCAGCCCGATGGGCAGGAAGTAATCCTGTGTTGCTTTGATGCGGTAAAACAGGTGTGTGCCACAGTTTTTGCAAAAGCCCCGCTCGGCCCATGCAGATGAATCGTAAACCTGGATATATTCTTCGCCTTCAAACTGGACACTTTTACCAGCGTCAACAGACATGAGCAGACTGCCGCTCCATTTGCGGCACATTCCGCAATGGCAGGCATACACCTGCGAATTGAATGCCCCCAATTTAACTTTGATTTTGCCGCATAAACAACTGCCGTTTGCCTGTCTGGTGTCCATTTATTGCTCCTTATAAGTTGTCGGTGGCCGGGTATTTACATTGAAACAATGACGTTTGTATCAAAGGGGCGGGTGTCCTATTTGCTTTTATGACATGTAAAAAAAGTACCCGTATTTTGAAAATACCTGTATACAACATAACATAAGTACATGAAAAATAATAGACTTGCTGATTAAAAAATACTTACATATAATTAACGCATATATATCGCAAGAAAATACATGTGAATGTTATGAAAACAAAATACTTGTTAATTGGTATTGTGGCGTTGGTTTTTATATATTTAGCAGGTGCCTGGTGGCATGGTTGGTATTTCGAGAAACGTTACAACGAGCAAAGAATCAGAATAAACGCCTGGCTGCTGGAATCTGCACCAGGCATCAGTATCATTGAGTCGAGCTATCAGCGAGGGTTTTTCAATTCATCTGCGCAGTTTGTGCTTGAAGTGGATATGCCCCCAATTTTTGATGATGCGAATAAGTCATCTTTCGGCGGGGCTGGCAAGCCTGTGCGTATTGTTTTTGAACATCAGGTCCGTACAGGCCCCTGGCTGGGGCGCCAGGGGGTGGGGTTGGCCAGAGTAGAAACGCGTGCTCACTTTGATCCGGCCAGCGTTTCACCCGAGTTGATTCAATCATTGCAAGGGCAGGACCTGGGAACAGGGCAGACGAAAGTTGGTTATTTGAACAGTTTCGGGACGGAGGTTTATGTGACTCCGGTTCACATGGATGCCGGGCAAATGCAGCTTCAGTTTTCTGGTATGCATGTCAGAGCTCAAACACATCAGTCTGGATCGCTGGTGGATATGAGTGTCAGGCTGCCTTACGTGCTTTGGAGCGATGCAAAGCGTCATACGCATTTGCAGGTTGATAATTTGCTGTATGAGTCATTGAATGGCAGAGCCAACATATTTTTCTGGACGAGCGATCAGAAATTAACCCTGGATGGCCTGCGTTTGGGTTCCGAGGGTATGAATATCGATATTGCTAAATTGCACTTGATGGTGCAGGAAAATAGTGAGGGGGATTTTATCTCTCCTGTCATGAATTTCGAAACCAAAGGCGTGTGGTCGGGGCGTCCGTTTCAGTTGTCATTTAATTCGAAGATGAATCGCTTGTTCTCCCCGGCAATTGATGGATATGCAGCCACATTAGAGCTATTGTCGAAGACAAGCGCGTTTAGCGAAAAAGGGATGGCATTGTTTGCACAGCTTGAAGAGCATCTGGCAGATATTTACAAAAGATCACCTTCTTTTTCAATCAACGTTGCATTTGTCTATGATGGAAAAACTGCCGACTATTCAGCGCAAATACAGGTGGACTCCATATCAGATGGAGATTTGAAGCGCATGCCATTGCCAATGGTGTTGATGAGTAAGATAAATGGTCAGAGCAATTTTCAGGCTTCTGCATCATTACTCACAGAGGATATGCTGGGTGAAGTTGTATATCCTCAGGTTTTGGCCCTGATTGAGCAGGGATTTTTGGTGAAAAGAGGAGAGCTGCTGGTGTCTGATTTTTCTTACCAGCAGGGCGTTACACAGGTGAATGGGAAAACAATAGGGTCCACTTTGGCTGTTTTTTGATCATTGCCATGCCATATAAAAAATGTCTTATTTGTGCCAATTTAATGGTGAAAGGGGGCTGTTTGTTACATGGAAAAGCCAAAATCAAAGAAAATTGTCTGCTGATGGGTGTTTTCTTTAAAAATTATTTTACGTATCAGTGCATGTGAGGAGATTATGAAGGCGAAGACGCTGCTGGTTGGAACTGTGGTATTGGTTGGGGTTTATTTAGGAGCTGCTTTTGGCAGCAGCTTTTATATTGAGAAACGTTATCATGAGGAAGTTGTTGAAACCAACATATGGCTGCAGGAAAACATGCCTGATGTGCGTGTAACGGAATTGAGTTACCACAGGGGGCTGTTTGACTCTCAGGCGCAATTCGCTGTTGAGTGGGATGTCCGTCGGAGCTATTTGCGCCAGAACGAGTTTTACGAAACGCCTTTTGAACTGCCGCAAAAGCCAATCCGCATTATTGTGGATAATGACATTCGCACAGGCCCCTGGCTGGGAAGCAAAGGCCTTGGATTAGCCAGGATTGATACAGTTGCCAATTTTGACCCGGCGCATGTTTCGCCGCAGATCGTGCAGTCGTTGCAGGGGCAGAACCTGATAACAGCGCAAATTAAAATCACCTACTGGAAGGATTTTTCAACCGATGTCTATGGTGCCGCTTTCGATCTGGATAATGGCGATACACAATTTCAGTATAACGGGGTAGCGGCACAATTTCAGACCCGTCGTTTGGGGACCAAAGCAGACTTGTCTGTGAATTTTCCGTATCTGCTGCTGACCCAGCCAAGCACCCAGTCTCAATTATTGATTCATCAACTGACTTATCAGGCCCGTGACAGTGAGGTGGGTGATATTGTCACGTGGTGGAATGGCAATCACAATCTGGCACTGGAGAGGTTTTTGATCGATGGGGGAAAACCGGAGCAGCAATTTGATATTAACAAAGTGCTTTTGGTCAGTGAAGAGCGGCGTGACGGTGATTTTGCCTCATACAAAATGGAAATCAAGTTTGATGCCAAAGTCATGGGGAATTCCATGCAGGTGAACCTTTATTCCAGACTGGATAATATCAACGTGCCTGTGATGGAGGAGTTTTCAAAACAGTATGAAGCTGCCGGAAACTCGCCCCGGGCGCAACAGGAAGCGATGAGAATCATGGAGAGCAGGGCTGCGGATATCTTCAAAGCATCGCCGGCATTTATCATTGATCCTTTTACAATTACCTATAATGGGCAAACCGCTGAATCTCACGTGGATATCAGAGTTGCAAGCATTACTGCCGACGATTTGAAACGCACGCCATTTATGGCGTTACTGATGACCAGGCTCAGTGTTCAAATGGATTTCCGTGCGCCTGCCTCAATGCTGACACGTGAGATTCTGGGGCCAAAGGTATATGCTCAGTTGCAGGAGCAGATTCAACAAGGTGTTTTGGTCAACAGAGGCGGAATGGTGACATGGGACTTCTCTTATCAAGGAGGCACTGCGATGATGAATGGAAGGTCTCTTGGCCGATGATGGCGCATTAGCTTTTTATTATCTGTACGTTTGATGGGTGGGGCGGTCACGCAGTGCGTGATCGCCCTGTTATTTTGGTGATGCGGGCGTTCGGCTTTGCATATGTTTTGCGTACGATATCCGGGAGCCCTGCGGTTTTTTATACCGGCCTGAATTTGCCCGGCAGAGAAGTGTGATAAAAACGGCTAAGTATGTATGCATACAGATTCATGTCACAGTGAAGGGGGTAATGTGTCAAAAGTTCTGGAACGGTTTCCGCATATCGTGGTTGAGGGGCCGATTGGGGTAGGTAAAACCTCGTTGGCGGAAAAGCTGGCTTCTGTATTGGGCGCAACGCTTGTGCTGGAAAATGCGGCGCAAAATCCTTTTCTGGGGCGTTTTTATGAAACCTCCGGGGCCAGCCATGCGCTGGCGACACAGTTGTACTTCATGTTTCAGCGCCTGGACCAGCAACGCAATGAACAGGCGTGCCTGGCTCAGGGGCAAAGAGTTGTCGGGGATTATTTATTTGAGAAGAACGATGTTTTTGCCTGGCTGACACTGGATAAGGAAGAGTACGCTTTATTCCAGCGCATCCACCATGATGTCATACCTGCCGAGGTTGCGCCGCCGGATCTGGTGATCTGGCTGCAGGCCGAGCCGCAAACCCTGCTGGCGCGGATTCGCAAACGCGCAACATCCATGGAAAAGCGCATTGAGCTGCCGTATCTGGAACGGCTGGCAGATGGTTATGCACACCTTTTTCAGCATTATGAAAGGGCGCCGGTATTTGCCGTGAATACCGAAAACTTCAATCCTATTGATAATGAAGCGCATTTTCATGGATTATTACAGCGGTTGGAGGGGTTTCGCGGAACCCGTGGTTTCTTTAACCCCCAGCTATAAAGTGGATTCCTGCCTTATTTTTCGGAAATCATGTGGTTATTTTCATTTAGTCCAGTGGGATGAAAGGAAAATGTCAGGTTTGGTGAAAATTGGGGGAAAGACAGGTTAAACTGTTAGCTTCACACTTGAGAGAAGTTACAACGCTTTATGCTATTCAGCAAATTACTGCCTCGAGAAGGTAACTTTTTCGAACTGTTCAACAGGCATGCAGATGAAATGTATCAGGCTGCCTTATCTTTTTCCCAACTGGTCAGCGAATATGATAATGTTGAAGCGCGTGAGCGTTTGACTGCCGAAATCGCTGAAATCGAACACAAGGCCGATCGCATCACGGCAGAAGTGTTAAGGCTTTTGCACAAGACGTTTATCACGCCCATTGATCGTGAGCAGATTCATTCCATGACGATCGGCATTGATGATGTGGTCGATACCATTCAGCATGTGGCACAGGCGATGTCGCTTTATGATGTACATGCCATGACGCCTGAGATTGTGTCAATGACCGATCTGTCCATGAAAGCCTGTGTCTGCCTGAAAAATGCGGTCCAGCCTCTCAAGCAGCTGAATAAAGAAGATGTTGTTAAGGTCGTGATTCAGGCGTGCCAGGAAATTGACAAGCTGGAGTCTGAGGCGGATAAGGCGCAGAGCGTGGCCATCAGCGCACTGTTTCGCAAAGAGCCGGATGTTCGTGAATTGATTAAGTACAACGCCATTTACAGCCAGTTGGAGCAGATCACTGACCGCTGTGAGGATGTTGCCGATATCATCGAAGGCATCGTACTGGAAAATAGCTGATCATGGATGCTGTTACCCTGAGCATATGGGCTGTAGGAGCGTTGGTTCTGATTGCCCTGATCTTTGACTTCATGAACGGGTTTCATGACGCGGCCAACTCTATTGCAACGGTTGTTTCCACTGGTGTGCTCAAGCCCCAGCATGCCGTTGTTTTTGCAGCGTTTTTTAACCTGCTTGCCATTGCCGTGTTCCATTTAAGTGTGGCTGCGACGGTGGGTAAAGGAATTGTGCAGGCAGGGGTCATTGACTACCATGTGGTGACTGGCGCTTTGATCGGTGCCATCAGTTGGAATGTGATTACCTGGTATTGGGGTATTCCTTCAAGCTCTTCCCATGCGCTTATTGGTGGTATTGTGGGGGCTGCCTTGGTCAAGGCAGGGCCTTCGGTCATGGTCTGGGGCGGCATCGGTAAGGTTGTCGCCTTTATTTTTGTCTCACCGTTGCTGGGCTTTTTGCTGGGCTCCCTGATGATGGTATTGGTCAGTTGGATCTGTCGCAAACAGGCACCCGGCAAAGTCGATCACTGGTTCCGGCGATTGCAGTTGGCGTCTGCCGCGGCTTACAGTCTGGGGCATGGGGGCAATGACGCACAGAAAACCATTGGGATTATCTGGATGCTGCTGATTGCGACGGGCTGGTACAGTGCCAATCACGATATGCCGCCTGTGTGGACCATCATCAGTTGCTATATGGCGATTGCTTTGGGCACCATGTTTGGCGGCTGGCGCATTGTGAAGACGATGGGGCAGAAAATTACCAAGCTCAAGCCTGTGGGTGGTTTCTGTGCTGAAACAGGTGGGGCAATGACCTTGTTTATTGCCACATTTTTTGGGATTCCTGTTTCCACAACACATACCATTACCGGCGCCATTGTCGGGGTCGGCTCCACACAGCGCGCTTCAGCGGTTCGCTGGGGTGTTGCGGGGACCATTGTATGGGCATGGATTTTCACCATCCCTGCATCCGCGCTGATTGCAGCACTGGGGTATGGCATCAGCATATTGCTGTTCTGACGCTTTGAATTCTTTTTCTCACAAATCAGGCCTTCAGTTGCTACTGAAGGCCTGATTTTTTGATGCGGCTCTGTATGTAGGTTCAGTGTGGCCCGCCGGAACTGGCCAGGTGAAAACGCCGGGACGCTATGCGTTTCAGCCGTTTGGCGCGTAAGCGATCGTAAACCAGGTTATAGACATAGGTATAGGGCAGGAAAAAGGCGATCATGCCAATTTCCATCATAAATGCCTGCAACAGTGTAACGCTCAGCCACCATGCGGCCAGCGGCACCACGATCAGGATCAATATCATTTCGAAAAAGCAGGCATGAAGAATGCGTATGCGCGGTGTACGCTTGAATTTCAGTGCGTGTTCAATGCGTTCAAATATGGCGTTGTAGATCATATTCACGGTCATGGCGATGAAAGCGAACATGACGGACAACGCGCCCATCTGCAAAAGGGTCTTGCCCATGATCCATGCGAACAGGGGTGCGCATATGGCTGTTGCAATGATTTCAAACAGCATGGCATGTATGACCAGTTCTTTGGCAGTTTTGCGGGGTTGCATACTTTCCTCTTCTGTAAACTATGTGTACAAAGGCCGTAAATATAACAACTATGCCGATAAAAACAAGTTAATATATATCGGATATTCCGATGATTTGATTTATAAGAAGGGTTGTATGGCGCAATCACTGGATGCATTAACCGCTTTTGTCGAAGCGGCCTCGCAAGGGTCTTTTTCAGCCGCTGCACGCCAACTGGGCAAGAGGCAGTCCACCATCAGCGAGGCGATTGCCAATCTTGAAATTGAATACGGCGTTCAACTGTTTGACAGAGCACACCATACGCCGCATTTGACACATGCTGGCAGGATTTTGCTGCAACATGCCCAGCGGGTTTTGCTTGCCAATGATTCTTTGTCACGTTGTGCCAGCGAACTGGCCCAGGGGCGGCAACTGGAGATGACGATTGCCATTTCCGATATTTATCAGGCAGACGGCTTTACACGGATGATGGCGTTGGTGCACCAGCGTACGCCTGAACTGGCGCTGGAATGTCTGATTGCGGAAGATGCGGATGTAGTCTCGAGTGTGGAGCAGGGTAGAGCCCACATTGGCTTGTTGGCAGCAATGGCGTCATATCCTGCCCATATCCGGCATTTCACTTTGGAAGAAACGTCAGAGGTGGTTCTGGTGGTGGCGCCTGGTCACGCATTAGCCCGCTTAAAGCATGTGCGTGCGGCAGATCTGGCACATCACAGAGAGCTGCGCATTCAGTCATTTGAGAAGAGCAATGTGCAACCGCGTTCGAATGCGTGCTGGTCAACGTCGCATTATCTGGTTTTGCTTGAAATGGTCCTTGCCGGTTATGGCTGGGCGCGTCTGCCGAAATGGCTGGTTGAAAACTATGCCCCTGCTCGTCTTCATGAACTCGGTGTGCCGGGCTGGCCAAAGCACATCGCCATTGATGCCATCTGGTCTAGCCGGTATGCAGTCGGTTCTGTCAGCGCCTGGCTGCTGGCGCTCTTGGAGCAAGGGTTTAAAAAAGAACAGGCATCTGAAGCGCCGCGTTGATGTGCGGTGAATTTTCGTGAGGGTGCAGGGTGTGTGCGATGGGGTAAATCAGGTTTGAGGCGGTGCAGATTTATCACCCATGCCTAAAGCGCGTTGCATCGTGACAACATCCAGCCATTTGTCGAATTTCCAGCCTGCTGCACGCATGATGCCGGTATGCTCAAATCCCAGAGCGGTATGCAGGCCAATGGAGCCCCGGTTGTCCGAGTCCCCGATGACGGCCACCATCTGGCGGGCACCCCGGAGTTCGCACTGGGTGATGAGCTCTGCCAGCAGTGCACGGGCAATGCCTTTTTGATGCATGTCCTGACGCACATAAATGGAGTCTTCCACGGTATAGCGGTATGCTGGGCGCAGACGAAATGCGCCAGCATAAGCGTAGCCGACCACTTCATTTTGAAAAATGGCTACCAGATAGGGCCAGCCCTGCTGAAGAATGCTTTTTCTGCGCATCCGCATTTCCTCCAAAGAGGGAGGATCAGTTTCAAAGCTGCCCGTATTGTTTAAAACGTGGTAAGCGTAAATAGCGGTAACAGCCGGCAAATCATCTGAGGAGCAGGGTCGAATCAGCATTTGAATTCTCATACAACAAACAATTGACTTTGCGCTATAATAGCGCCTTCTGCGATGTTAGCTGACCAAGGGGTCATGCACGTGTCTCGGCATCGCGAGTATAAAACAGTAATGTATATTTACGCTGATACGGACTGAAAAAGTAAATATCGTTTCTGTTGTGCCTGCCAAGAGCACCTGGCTGCCTAGTATCTAGGGTGGCATCAGGTTGCATTATCAGGTTAATCAAGGATTTTGAAAATATGGTCGTTATTCGCCTTGCCCGTGGTGGCTCTAAAAAGCGCCCTTTTTACAACATTGTTGCTGCTGATTCACGCAACCGCCGTGATGGCCGCTTTATTGAGCGCGTTGGTTTTTATAACCCGCTGGGTTCTGGTCAGGCTGAAGTTTTGCGCCTGTCGCTGGACCGCGTGAACTACTGGAAAAGCGTTGGTGCGCAACTGTCGCCGACAGTGGTGCGTCTGGTGAAGCAAGCTACCCAAAATGTGGCTGCTGCTCCGGCTGACCAAGCTGCAGCCTGATCGTTACAAACGCTGACATGCCATAAGGCATGGTTGCAAATACCTCCTGATGAGGGTGTTTTGCACCATGCCTTTTTCTATATGACAAAGATGAGTGAATCCAATTTACCCGATGATGCGGTTGAAGTGGGCCGTATTGCAGGCGCCTGGGGCGTCAAGGGGGCGGTGCGTGTACTGCCTTACAGTGCTGAGGCGGATGTACTTTTCTCTGTTGACCAATGGTATTTTTTACCACCCGAGCCTCGTTTTGCCAAAACGGCGAAAACAGCAAAGACGGCCGAGAGTTTATCAGGCCGAGACAGGCAGGCACGGTCCCTGGCAGGGCAGAAGACAGAACAATGGCCCGGTATGCTAACCGTGCAGCAGATTCGTGAGCAGGGGGACAGCATCATCGCGTTGCTTCAGGAGATTCCTGACCGTAACACCGCCGAGCTTTTTAAGGGGGGGCGGATTTTTGTTTGCCGCCGCGATTTCCCCGAGTTGGAAGAGGGTGAGTTCTATTGGGTGGATTTGATCGGATTGCAGGTTGTGAATCAGCAAGGCACCGTACTGGGGCAGGTGACCGATCTGATGAGCAATGGTGTTCAAAGTATTTTGCGCATTGCCTATGAACAGGCAGATGCGCAGGGTGTTCCCCGGCAGGCTGAACGGTTGATTCCGTTTGTTGATGCGTATGTGGGGGATGTGGACTTGCAGTCGGGTGTCATTCATGTAGATTGGGAAGCTGATGATTGAGCTTCTTGTCTCTGCCGTGCATGATGAGCGGATTTAAACCGCTTTTGCGATGCCGGATGGCAGAGAGTTCCATATACCGCAAATTGGAAAGCCAGATACGTGCGTTTTGATGTTGTTACCCTATTTCCGGAATTGTTCGCTCCCTTTTTGACGCAGGGGATTACCCGCCGGGCATTTTCCTCCGGCATGGTTGATGTGCATATGCATCAACTGCGGGACTTTACCGAGGATAACTACCACCGTGTGGATGACCGCCCTTATGGTGGCGGGCCTGGCATGGTGATGTTGGCGCAGCCGCTGGAGCGTTGTATTCAGCATGTTTATGCGCAGTGCACTGAGCAAGGGGGAAACCTGCCCCCTGTGTTGCTGTTTTCACCGGCCGGCCGGCCGATGACGCATCAGATTGTCAGCGAACTGGCGCAGGGAGCTGGTGCAATCCTGTTGTGCGGGCGCTATGAAGGCATTGACCAGCGCTTTATCGACCAATATGTTCAGATGGAGTTGTCGTTGGGCGATTTTGTGCTCTCTGGCGGCGAAATTCCCGCGATGGCATTGCTGGATGCTGTGGCACGGTTGCAACCGGGGGTGCTGGGGGATGACCTTTCCAGCATTCAGGACAGCTTTCATCCCGTGCATGATGGTTTGCTGGATTATCCCCACTATACGCGTCCTGAGAGGCTGCTTTTTCAGGGGGAGGGGGATGCACAGGCGGTTCCTTCTGTGCTGTTATCTGGTGATCACGCCAAAATTGCACGCTGGCGCAGAGAGCAGCAGCTTCAACTGACCTGGCAAAGGCGGCCGGAGCTTATTGAGAAGGCGCTGAGCCAGGGGTTGCTGGATCGAAACGATAGAGACTTTCTGGAAAAGATAGGTTATAATAAAAGGCTTTGATCCTCTACCAGTCTTATAAGAGATTTAGGATGCATATTGCAACGATGAATCTCTTTCCATAATTTCGCAACAAAAGCTGGATATGATCGACATGGAGAAAAGTAAATGGATCTGATTCAGACCCTTGAGCAAGAAGAGATTGCTCGCTTGAACAAAACTCTGCCTGAGTTTGCCCCCGGTGATACCGTTGTGGTCAGTGTGAATGTGGTTGAAGGCACACGCAAACGTGTACAGGCTTATGAAGGTGTTGTGATTGCAAAACGCAATCGTGGCCTTAATTCCAGCTTTATCGTGCGCAAAATCTCCAGTGGGGAAGGCGTGGAACGTACATTCCAGTTGTATTCACCGCTGATTGCCAAGATTGAAGTGAAGCGCCGTGGTGATGTACGCCGCGCCAAGCTGTACTTCCTGCGTGAGCGTTCTGGTAAGGCTGCACGTATTAAGGAAAAACTGGTGCGTTCTTCTGCAGCAAAACAAGCGGCGGATGATTCAGCAGCACAAACGGAATAATATTCAGCAGAAAATGGTCTGCCGATGATATTCAAAAAGCCACCTATAAGGTGGCTTTTTGCATGATGCAGTTATTTTGACCAAAGCTGATATGGATGCTGTCAATAATGAAGCCAAGCCCGCAAGTCACCCCGGCTGTTGCTGTTGACACGTACGGAATCGGGTGGGTCTTCAAAAATGTGGTCAATACGGGCAATATTGTTGAGGTGTTGATAAGGGGCAATGACTTTCGGGGTGGTGTCCATGTGAAAATTGCCATAATTCACATACTCGTAAAAGACGTCTTGCTCTGAATTATTCAGAATCAGTATTCTTTCGATCTCATCGGGTGTGATGTTCAGGGAATCGCCGTTATTCAGATGCAATGTCTGGGGGGTGAACACAAAGTTGTATTCATACTGACCATCGCTATCTGTCACGATCAGCATTCTTTTTGCCAGTATATCGATATAAATGTATGCAAGTCCGCCTAACAGAATCACAATGACAAAGTATATGCCGCTGAAGGTCTGGAATTTTTTCAGATTTTCCCGTGTGAGTTTCTTGATGGTGAACAATGCCGCAATCGATATGAGCAGAGCGCCGCCAATGATCAGCGCATAAAAGAGTGTAACGTTTATCATAGGTTATAAATAAGTGAGGGTTGTTTAGGTTGGGTAGCAGTGTCAAATGCTGCATCGTGGTGCATTTTAGGTGTGATGCATAAGCGCCTCAATGGACATATTGCACATTTTGTTTGTATTTTTAAGACCGGGTGTGCTGCGCTCAGACGGGTGGATGAGGCAGGAGAGGGACAGGAAAGTCGTGGAAGAAAAGAAGAAGTGTAAAGCAGGCCTGTAGGCCGGATTCTGTGCATCATGAGATTCATGATGTGACCGTTATTCATCTGGGCTGCCCATCGCTGAAACAGCTCAATGCCACCTACCCGCCAGCTCCGCGGAGCCGCATCAATGCTGGCCTATTTGGTGTTGCTGCACGTAGAGATTGCCCGTTTCACCCCTGCCACATCAGTGGCAGGACTCGTCTCTGTTGCTCTGATCCTCGCCTCACGGCGGAGAGGTATTACCTCCTACGTTGCCCTGTGCAGTCCGGACCTTCCTCCAGTACCACCTTTCGGATACGGTACCAGCAACGGTCTGGCCTGCTTTACAAGTGTTGATTATCCTCTTTTTTATAGAAAAATAAAAGAAATTAGTTTGATTTTATGTATTTTATTTAAATTTGGTAGCATGTTAGTGACAGTTCAGCGATCTGACGGGATGGGGCGGGGATATTCGCTCCCAAATCCGGGCTGAAAGGACGCTTTCATTTGATCTGGCGCAAAGATGGTGCCAAGCCCCCTATGGCATACTTGCTCCATGTTCAGTTGATGCTTTCCTGTCTCCTGGAAAGATTTGCTGAGCAGACCATAGCAGTGCCATGCTGCCATGGTGGGCACAAAGGTGGTCCTGCCTTTGTGCGCTCTTGTGGGGGAATTGTTCCGGACTCTTTGGAGTCCGGTTTTTTTTGCCTTTTCAGGAAATGCCTGGTTGTATACCCTCATGGTGCGCAGCATGAGAGTAATGACAGGGCTTTATGGCTGGATTTGCCAGTTCAACTGGGATTCGCCACACAATGGTTTCAACTGGGCGGCGCTGTGCTGCACAGGGATGGATTCGGGAACCGTCCATGGCTGTTTTTTCAGGGTGACAGTTCCTGTATTGCGTGGCAGGCCATAAAAGTCAGCGCCATAATGGCTGGCAAAGGCTTCAAGCCGCTCAATTTTTGCAACCTCATCAAATATTTGGGCATAAAGCTCAAGTGCGCTGAATGCCGAGTAGCAGCCGGCGCATCCAACAGCGGCCTCTTTCAACGAGGCCAAATGGGGCGCGCTGTCTGTGCCCAGGAAAAATTTAGGGCTGCCACTGGTAGCGGCCTGTACCAGGGCCAGCCGGTGCTCTTCGCGTTTGAGGATGGGCAGGCAGTAATAATGGGGCCTGATGCCACCGGTAAACAAGGCATTGCGGTTGAACAGCAGATGCTGCGGTGTGATGGTTGCTGCTACAAATGAATCTGCACTTTTGACGTAATCAACCCCATTTTGAGTGGTGAGGTGTTCCAGAACGATTTTTAATTCGGGAAAGTCGTTTCTCAGCGGGATAAGGACTCGCTCAATGAACTGGGCTTCGCGGTCGAAAATATCAACCTGAGGGTCTGTGACTTCTCCATGAATGAGCAATAACAACCCGTGTTTTTGCATGGCTTGCAGAGTCGCATAGGTTTTGCGTATGTCAGTAACGCCGGCATCGCTGTTGGTGGTGGCGCCTGCCGGGTAGAGTTTAAATGCCACAACGCCAGCCTGTTTGGCGAGCATCACTTCCTGCGCAGAGGTGTTATCGGTCAGATAAAGTGACATCAATGGCGTGAAATCAGCGCCCGGGGGTAAAGCCTGCAGGATACGCTGGCGGTAAGCGACCGCCTGCTCGGCGGTGGTGACGGGCGGGCGCAGATTGGGCATGATAAGCGCACGGGCAAATTGCCTGGCTGTGTGCGGCAATACGGTTTCAAGCATCTGCCCGTCCCGTACATGCAGGTGCATATCGTCAGGGCGTGTCAGGGTGATGGTTTGTGGTTGTGGGCTCATATCTGCTTCACAGGGTTATTGACAGAGGAGGTGTGTTGTAAACAAAACCCCGCTTGAGCGGGGTTAAAAGAAAAAGAATATGAGGATTATACCGGCATCAATGCTGGAGAATTTTGTTTAAAAAGTCTTTGGCACGGTCGCTTCTGGCTTCGGGGTTTTCAAAAAACTCCTGGCTAGAGCAGTCTTCCAGGATTTTGCCCTGGTCCATGAATATGACGCGGTTGCTGACTTTGCGGGCAAATCCCATTTCGTGTGTGACACACATCATGGTCATGCCTTCGTGTGCAAGCTGGACCATGACGTCCAGCACTTCACCGACCATTTCGGGGTCAAGAGCAGAAGTGGGCTCATCAAACAGCATGACAATCGGATCC
Organism: Saezia sanguinis; assembly: GCF_963921665.1. Taxonomy (NCBI): domain Bacteria; kingdom Pseudomonadati; phylum Pseudomonadota; class Betaproteobacteria; order Burkholderiales; family Saeziaceae; genus Saezia; species Saezia sanguinis. The sequence goes on along the minus strand of NZ_CAWUGC010000008.1, from coordinate 3,260 downwards.
ATGGACAAGGCGCGGGCAATGGCAACGCGCTGCTGCTGCCCGCCGGAGAGCTGGCCCGGGTATTTGTCTTTATGTGCACTTAGCCCCACGCGCTCAAGGTATTTGAGGCCGTGTTCCATGGCCTGTGCTTTGCTGCGCCGCAGAACCTTCATCTGCCCAAGGGTCAGATTCTCGGTAATGGTGAGGTGCGGAAACAGTTCAAAGTGTTGGAATACCATGCCGACATGGCTGCGCAGTTTGGGCAGGTTGGTTTTAGGGTCGTGCACTGCAACGCCGTCAACCCAGATTTCCCCTTTTTGAAAAGGCTCCAGCGCATTGATGGTTTTGATCAGGGTGGATTTGCCTGAGCCTGATGGGCCGCAGACGACGACAACTTCGCCTTTATCAATGGTGGTGCTGCAATCAGTTAGTACCTGGAATGCTCCGTACCACTTGGATACATTTTTAATATCAATCATCATAGTGGATGGTCTCCTGATTAGCGAATAATGGCAACACGCTTTTGGTAGGCTTTAACAGCACGGGAAAGCGAGAAGCAGATAATGAAATAGACGACGGCAGCCAGCAGATAGGCCTCTACCGGGCGGCTGGTGTTGGAGCTCAGGACGCTGAACCCTTTAAGCAGGTCATAGGCGCCAATCACATAAACCAGCGAGGTATCCTGAAACAGGACAATCACCTGTGTCAGAAACACGGGGATCATGTTGCGAAATGCCTGAGGAAGCACAATCAGCCGCATGTTCTGACCATAGGTCATGCCCAGTGCCTGACCGGCCTGGCTTTGTCCGGATGAAACGGACCGGATACCGGCGCGGACAATTTCAGAGAAGTAGGTAGCCTCAAATAACACGAAGGTAATGATGGCGCATGTTTCCGCAGCCAGCGGATGTCCAAGTAGGAACGGGACGACCAGGAAAAATCCAAGCAGTACAAGCATCAGCGGCATGGAGCGCAGGCCATCAACGTAGATGGCGGCAGTCCATTGCAGTACTTTAGAGTTGGATAAGCGCATGAGCGCAATGATGGTTCCCAGGAAAATCCCGCCGATAGTGGCAACAACGGTTAAAAGAAGGCTGAAGCCAAGTCCTTTTAAGACGTATGTGAATATCAGGTTCCAGTTTTCTGGCGCAAAGAAGGTGTAATCGATATTCATCAGTGACCTCCTGCAGCGCCAGAAGCGAATCCGGGAATTCTCATGCGTTTTTCGATAAAACGCATGACCCTGTTAAATCCAAATGCCGTAATGATGTACAGAATAGCCACAGCAATGTACAACTCAAAAATGCGCTGTGTTTCTTCCATTGCCTGGGTCAGGAAGTTCATGAGTTCTGGCAAGCCTGCAAGCACCATGGCAACGGTTGAGTTTTTCACGATGTTCATGGCTTCGGATGTGAGCGGCGGCATGATGATGCGTGTGGCGATGGGCAACAGAATGTAAAAATAGGTTTGAAATGTGTTGAGCCCTAACGCCCTGGCGGCATCACGCTGCCCACGGGGAATGGCCTGTATGCCAGCCCTGACCTGTTCTGCCACTCGGGCCGAGGTGAAGAAGCCCAGTGCGCACACCGCCATGATGAAGGGGTGTGGCCTGAGAATTTGCAGCGCAGGAATCACCTGGGGTATAACAAACATCCACAGGAACATTTGTACCAGCACAGGGACATTGCGAAACAATTCCACCCAGGCGTTGCCAAAGACGAGTAAAAAGCGGTTTACAAACCCTTTATTCGGCAGCGTTCTGATGGTGCCAATGACGCCGCCGGCAAATAAAGCAATGATCCATGCAACAGCCGCGATGGCAAACGTCCAGCCCCAACATTTAATCAGAACCTGTAAATATGCTTGCCCGGTGTAATCCTGTTGCAGGAAAATCCCCCAGTCCCAGTTATAGTTCATTTCATTGTGCTCCGTTCTTTAAAAATCGACAGGGGTGTATGTCATGGTGCTGTTATTGTTGAAATGCGAATTAGTTTCATCTGCTTTTTATACCTATGCCGTCAGTGAGCCTATAAGACGCATGCGGACGCAGAGGTCGGATGCAGCTACGTTGCTATAGCGTGCTTGGTAATACCGTTGGAATATGTGTAAAAAGCAACTAAATATGATAAAACGATTTTTAATTGCGTGCATTAATCCAGGATTTTTTAATGTAATTTGATAAAAATTGATAAAAATCAAATAGATAAAAATGATTGATTTCAGTTTGAAACTGAATAGCCCTATTTGGGTACAAACATTAGTGAAGGGTATAAAACACAATGTGGGTCTGCTTGTGTATTGTTTTTTATGAGTCAGGCAGGCGTTGGAGGCTGGTGGAGAGCGGATTTTTCCGCATGTTTTTGTTCACAAATGTTGTGAGATAGAAATAGCCGGTGTATGAGGCCACTTTCTGGCATGTGTTCCTGCTATATGAGAAAGGTGGAGTATTGTTGTTTTTTTGCACTGCGGAATAGAAAACGTCATATGATGGAAAAGTCCTTGTCATTGTTTAGTTAACAAGTTTTCGGTATATTGTTGTAATAACTCAAAAAATTAGTGTTGTATGTATTGTTACAGGGCAGTGGCATGAAAAAGGCCATTTAGAAATGGCGGCTGGTGTAGAATTTACACCTGACAAAACGAGGAAGGCTCTTTTTCATATAAAGAGATGGGGGGTGAATATGTTATGCGGCATTTCATCTGTTTTTGAGATGCAAAAAGGAGATTGATGTGGCTCAACCAAGTCTAAGCGGGAAAAAAATATTGGTTGTGGACGACAGCAATACCATTCGACGCAGCGCAGAGATTTTCTTGAAACAGGCTGGCTGCGATGTTTTGCTCGCAGAGGATGGCTTTGATGCGTTGTCGAAAGTTTATGACTATCAGCCGGATCTGATTTTCTGCGACATTCTGATGCCCAGGCTGGATGGTTATCAAACCTGCGCTATCATTAAACGTAATGAAAAGTTTCGCTCTGTCCCTGTTGTCATGCTTTCATCCAAAGATGGCGTTTTCGACAAGGCACGCGGGCGTATGGTCGGCTCGGACGATTACTTAACCAAGCCTTTTACCAAAGGTCAGTTGATCACGGTGGTGGAGCAACAAATGGGCGTGGACCATTCGTGATGTTATGATGCATTATGCGGCTCATGAAACAAGTTTTGTTTATCAGCGGTGTTGTTTGCAGATGTGGGGACGTGACACGTTGTTGTGTTGAACTGAATGACAGTGAGTCACGGACAGTATGTTTATGTTGGGGTTATAAAGTTGATTCTTTATAA